>JASHPJ010000117.1 GCA_030038195.1 Acidobacteriaceae bacterium | reverse complement strand
CGTGGATGTGCAGGTCGCCCTCGCGATGGGCGCGGTCGATCTCAGGCGAGTAAACGTGCGAGAGCCAGTAGTTGGCAACGACCTTGCCGCTGACGTTCAGGATCAGCCCGCCGAGCGAATAGCCCTGGTTGGCGTTGGCGTTGACGCGCCAGTCGGCGCGGTCCAGGTACTCGTTGATCGACGAAGCCACATCGACGATAGTTCGCTGGTGGCGGCGGAGGCGGGAGCGTTGCTCGCGATAGACGATGTAAGCACGCGCCGTAGAGAAGTGATTGGCCGAAATCAACACCTGCTCGACGATGTCCTGGATCTGCTCGATGTGCGGCGAGCGGCCTTGGAACCGGTGAGCAACCACCTTGAGGGCCTGGATCGCGAGCAACTGGGCCTCTGCGGCGTCGAAAGCCCCTGTTGCCCTGCCGGCGCGCTCGATGGCGGAGCGAATCTTGTCGCCGTCGAAAGGGACCGTGGCGCCGCTGCGTTTAGTGACAGACAAGGGCGAATGATTCGTCGAACTCGGCATCGAAGGCTCCCCGACCGGATCGGCGATGTCTCAGAAGGACGCTTTGCGAGGAAGAAGATGGCGGAACGCCAAGGAACCTTGCAAGCGACCCGCCGGTACACCCCGCCCGTGGACGTTCAAATGATTACGGCAGGTCTCCTGGCTCGCGGGTCGCTGCAGCCATCCAGCCTTCCCACCCCCAAATGGGGCAGTGGCAGGAGCGGATGGCGGCTCTTCGCTTACAGTTGCGGGGGCAGCGTTGGCTTCCGACCAACTTCCCTCTTAGCCCCAGATATTGGGTCTCTGGGGAACCGTAACGCTACTGAATGTAGCGCTCTCGCGAATCCATGTCAAGCGGCTCTCATACCACGAAGTGGGAAACAGCGCTCAGGCCGCAAAGGCTGCCGCCGATTCTTCGCAGCGAGATGGACTGGCTGCTTCCCCTCGCACGTTGACCTCAATCGCGTGACTGCTCTATATTGAGCGTACTTTCCGGTGCTTGATCCACGTGATCAGGCTTAAAAGGGAATCCGGTGTGAATCCGGAGCTGCCCCGCAGCGGTAAGCAGGAACGAAAGCCCCGATAGAAGCACTGGTTCAGCTAGGAACTGGGAAGCTGGAGCGAGTAGGCAGCCTGCGAGTCCGAAGACCTACCGAAAAGCATGCCTGGAACGGGCATGAAATGCACACGCCTCCGAGGGGAAGGTTGGGTGTTGCGGGTTTCAGCACCGCTGCATTCTCTCACTTCACTTTTGGGAAACCGAAGAGGCGCCTGCTGACGTCTTCTGCGGGCGCATTCGTGCTTTCTCAAAAGGAGGCTGTTTGTGCCTGGCAGGAGATTTGCGTTTTGGCACGAACTTTTGGGCCAGCGCCCCACGTATTCGAGGAGTGAAGAATGAGTTTGACGGCTGCACGGAATCTTGGCTTCCCCCGCATGGGCAAGCAGCGTGAATTGAAGTTTGCCCTGGAAAGCTTCTGGAGCGAGAAATCTGACGAAGCGGCGCTTCTCCAAATGGCCGGCGATCTGCGCCGGAAGCACTGGCAGTTGCAGCTCGATGCGGGAATCTCGGTTCCACCCTCGAATGATTTCTCTCTCTACGACCATGTGCTCGATATGGCCGCAACAGTAGGCGCCATCCCCAGCCGTTTTAAGAAGGACGAAAAACAGGTCAGCCTGCGCACGTATTTCGCCATGGCACGTGGCTCAAAAGATACACCTGCGCTTGAGATGACGAAATGGTTCGATACCAACTACCACTACGTCGTTCCCGAGTTCGAACCGGGACACCAGTACTCTCTGCGCTCGACCAAAGTGATCGATGAATTCCTGGAAGCAAAGGCGTTGGGCATCACGACGCGTCCAGTCGTGCTCGGGCCGGTTTCGTTCGTCCTGCTCGGCAAGCCAACCAACTCCAGCGTGACCCGTCCGCTGGTCTTGAAACAGGTTCTGCCAATTTATAAGGAGCTTCTGCAGCGTCTGTTTGCTGCGGGAGCAGAATGGATCCAGCTCGACGAGCCCTGCCTGTGCCTCGATCTCGAGGACACGGCAGAATCCATGTATCGCAATGCCTACGCGGAGTTGAGCGATGCGGCTTCGCTGCCCAAGTTCATGCTCACCGCCTATTTTGGCGGCCTGGGTGCAAACCTGGACCTGGCGCTTGCGCTTGGCGCTGCCGGTATCCATCTCGACCTGGTTCGCGCTCCCGAACAGCTTGATGCTTTGCTGGCAAAGCATGCTCCCGATCTCAAAATTTCACTGGGCTTAGTCGATGGCCGCAACGTATGGCGGACCGATCTCGCGAAGGCCATGAAGAGCGTAGACGCCGCGGTTCACGGATTAGGGCCGGATCGAATTGAGATTGCTCCCTCCTGCTCTCTGCTGCACTCTCCCTTCGATCTCGATGCAGAAACAAAGCTCGATGCGGAGATTCGAAGCTGGATGGCATTTGCCCGGCAAAAGCTGGAGGAGATTTCCATTCTCTCCAGGGGAATTGACGGCAGAGCCGGGATTGAAGAGGAGCTTGCCGAGAATGCGCGCATCCTGGAATCGCGCCGCGCCTCCACGCGCATTCATC
>JASHPJ010000116.1 GCA_030038195.1 Acidobacteriaceae bacterium | reverse complement strand
TACCGCATCGTCACCAACCTCTGCCTGGACCAGCTTCGGCGCCGTAAGACCCGCCGCGAGGACCACGCAGTGGTGGTGGACCGCGCCGGCGAGGAGATCGATCTGCTGGCTTCGGTTTCCGACGAGCGGTCATTTTCCAATCCGGCCCGCGAGCTGGACCGCAAGCTGCTGGCCGAGAGAATTCAAAGTGCGCTGGGCAAGCTTACGCCGCGCGAGCGCATGGTTTTTGAGCTGAAGCATTACCAGGGTCTGCGCCTGCGCACCATCGGAGAGATGTTGAACACCACCGAGGAAACCGCCAAAAATACGTTGTTTCGAGCGACCAAGAAGCTGAGATCGCAATTGGCGGAGTTGAAGTAGCTTTCAGCCGCCCGCTTGACTCCAGATCGGTCAAGCTTATCGATTGAAAAGGGCTGAAAGCGGGAAGCTGGTAGCTGTACTTTTGAGGCGAAGGACGTAACTATGAATTGCGAATTGGCACAGGAACGGATCGTGACGGCGGCTTACGGCGAGCTCCCGGACGAGCAGGCGCATGAGCTGGAGCGGCACCTGGCCGGCTGCGCTGCATGCCAGAAGGAGCGCGAGCAGGTTCTCATGCTGAAGGCGCTGGCTGGCGCGCATCCCGCCGCGGAGCCCTCGCCCAACCTGGTGGCGCGGGCGCGTCTTCGGCTTGAGGAAGTGCTGGACGCGCTGCCGCCCAAGCGCTGGTATGAGCGCTGGGGTCAGCGAATCGTGAACAACTTTGCCAGCCTGCAGGGCGCGCCGGTGGCGGCCGTGCTGCTGCTGGTCATCGGCGGCGGAGCCGGCTGCCTGGGCGAGTACGAGTTTGCGCAGAGCCGCGCGGCGCGCCGCGTCTCCACGCAGAGCAGCGTCACGGCCGACGCGCAGCCGGCGTCCGTCGCGCCTGACCTGAGCAACGTGGCCAGCGTCTCAGGCATCGTGCACCAGCCCAACAGCGAGGTGGTCGACGTCACCTATAACCAGCTTGTTCCGCGCCACATTGAGGGCACGCTCGACGATCCGCAGATTCGCAAGCTGCTGATGCTGGCCACCGAAGACTCGGCTTCGACCGCGACCGGAATCCGCGACGACTCGGTGGGCCTGCTGGCTGCCGAGTGCCGCGCCGGCCACAGTTGCCAGCCTTCGGGCATCCGCGACGCACTCATGGTGGCCCTGCGCTACGACCACAGCGCGGCGGTGCGCGAAAAGGCCCTCGAGGGCCTGCAGCCTTACGTGGCGGAAGACATGCGGGTGCGCGATGCGGTGCTGGAAGCGCTGCTCAACGACAGCGATGCGCAGATTCGGGCTAACGCCATCAGCCTGCTGGAGCCGGTAGAGGCAGACACCAGCGTGCGCCAGGTCTTGTATTCGGTTTCGAACTCGGACGATAATCCCCAGATCCGGTATGTTTCCCGGCAGGTTTTAAGCCGGGTGCCGGAGATTCAATAGATTTATTGAGGTCTGCCTTCTCCCCGGACGAATGCGCCATTCCCAAGTAGAGCGCAGCGCCGGGCAAAAGTAAAACGGGAGAAAGAGCGATGAAGCACCCTTTGAGGCCACACCGGAAACTCCATCGAAACGCAAACTGGGTTGTACTCACCGCGGTGGGTGTATGGCTGGCCTTCGCGCCGCATGGGTTGTGCGCGCAGGCTGACACCGTCATCCAGGTCATCGAAGGTCCCATTCCACTGCTCGCACACTCCAGCTCACAGGGTTACCTGGGCGTATCCATCGCCGATGTGGACGCCGACAAGGTGCAGACGCTCAAGCTCAAGGACACGCATGGAGCAGTGATCACGTTGATCGATCACGACGCACCCGCCGGCCAGATCGGGCTGAAGATCAACGATGTGGTGCTGGCGATCGACGGCCAGGCGGTGGACAACGCCGACCAGTTGCGCAAGATGCTGCGCGAGATTCCGCCAGGACACAAGGTGAGTCTCGAGATCAGCCGCGACGGCAATATCCAGACGCTGGCCGTGCAACTGGCCGAGCGCAAGACTCTCGATCACGACGTGTGGGACAAGATCGACAGCGACGGAGACGGGATTACGCCGGCGCCCGGCATGGGTATACTGGCAGGCAGCCCCGGCGGCGACGCGCCCTCGTCCGGCGGCTTCCATCTGCCCTTCTTCGGCAGCAACCTGAATGTAGGCGCATTGGTTGAGCCGCTCACCTCGCAGATGGCGGAATACCTGGGAATCGCCGGCGGCCTGATGGTGAAACAGGTGGCACACAAGAGCGAGGCCGCGGTTGCGGGCTTCCGGGCCTTCGACGTGATCCTCAAGGTGGGCGCCGATTCCATCGCCACCTTGGCCGACTGGGAGCGCGCGCTGCGTTCCAACCAAGGCAAGCCGGTGCCGGTAACCATCCTGCGCGACAAGAAGCAGCAGACGCTCACCCTGCAGGTAGACTCCAAGCACCGCGGCTTCCTGGAGCGTAAAAAGCCGCTCCAGAAAAATGCCGACGGCCAGGTGGCAGAGACCTTGCTACCGCCAAACTTCTGTTATTTCCTCTAAAGGATTGGTGATGCAGGACGCCGGCTGGCGCCTTTCTGTTGCTGTAAGCCTCAAAAGCCACAGGTTTTCTTCCGCCCAGCCAATGCGCCCCAATCTCCGCGCCTTCCACAGGTTTTCTTCTCCCTCCCCTACGCCGTACACTTGAACTTCGAGGAGCCGAAAAGAATGCC
Source organism: Acidobacteriaceae bacterium (assembly GCA_030038195.1). GTDB lineage: Bacteria > Acidobacteriota > Terriglobia > Terriglobales > Acidobacteriaceae > Telmatobacter. Next base: position 2,028 of record JASHPJ010000116.1, on the reverse strand, counting down.
CTATCCGACCAACCTCCGCTATACCCGTGAGCATGAGTGGATCTCGCTCGAGGGCGCTATTGGCGCTATCGGCATTACCGACTACGCGCAGAACTCCCTGGGCGACATCGTCTACGTCGACGTACCCAAGGTGGGCGACTCGGTCACCGCCAATGCAACCTTCGGCTCGGTGGAGAGCGTGAAGGCCGTCAGCGACCTCTACTCGCCCGTCTCCGGCAAGGTGACGGAGGTGAATGAGGCCCTGAAGACCGAGCCCGACAAGATCAACGCCGCACCGCACGAGACGTGGATCATCAAGGTGGAGCTGTCCAATCCCAGCGAGTACGACAGCCTGCTGGACGCCGCGGCGTACGAAAAGTTCATCTCGGAAGAAACGAGAAGTTAAAGACAGCTTCTAGCCGCCAGCTTTCAGCTCCTAGCCTTTTCATTGGATCGGGAAGCTAATCAGTCAGATTCGGATCCAACCTGAACCTGTCAGTTCCTTTGTTCGAAAGGCTTTTAGCTAGAGGCTAGAAGCTAGGAGCTAGAGGCTGAAAGATGCGCTATCTACCCAAATCCCCAGCCGAACGCGAAAAGATGCTTGCCGAAATCGGCGCATCGTCCATTGACGATCTCTTTGCAGTCATTCCGGCGGAGTACCGGCTTAACCGCGACCTGCACATCCCGCGCCAGCTTGCCGAGAGCGAGATCCTCGACTTCTTCCATCGCGCCGCGAGGCGGAATTCGGTAGGCTACTACAGCTTTCTGGGCGCAGGCGCCTACCGGCATTACCGGCCGGTGATCATTGATTCGCTGGTGCAGCGCGGCGAGTTTTTGACCAGCTACACGCCCTACCAGGCCGAGATTACGCAAGGCACGCTGCAGGCCATCTTCGAGTTCCAGACCATGATCGCCGAGCTTACCGGCATGGACGTGGCCAATGCCAGCATGTATGACGGTTCCACGGGCACCGCCGAAGCGGTGATGATGGCCGTGCGCGTCACGGGTAGACACAAGGCGGTGGTTGCGCACACCGTGCATCCCGAATACCGCGAAGTGCTGGCAACCTATACGAAGTACCAGGGCCTGCCGGTCTCGCTGGTGCCGTATAACGGCGAAACCGCGCGAGTCGACCTGGAAGCTCTCGATGCGGCAGTGACCGATGAGACCGCCGCCGTCCTGGTGCAGAGCCCCAACTTCTTCGGCGTTATTGAGGACATCCCGGCCATCGCCCAGATTGCGCACGCCAAGGGCGCGCTGCTGATCATCGCTATTACCGAGGCGGTTTCGCTGGGCATCGTGCGACCGCCGGTCGAAGCCGACATCGTGGCGATGGAAGCGCAGTCCTTCGGGGTCGCGATCAGCTACGGAGGCCCGTTCTGCGGCGTGATTGCTGCCAAGGAGCAGTACCTGCGCCAGATGCCCGGCCGGCTCGCAGGGCAGACCGTCGATCGCGATGGTTATCGCGGCTACGTGCTTACGCTTTCCACGCGCGAGCAGCATATCCGCCGCGAAAAGGCCACATCGAATATCTGCACCAACCAGGCTCTCGTCGCCCTGATGGCCACCATCTTCCTCACCGTCTACGGCAAAGAAGGCATGCGCGAGCTGGCGCTGCACAACCTGGCCAAGGCAGACTACGCGGCAAAGACGCTCTCCGCGCAGCCCGGCACGCGGCTTGTCTTCAGCGGTGCCCCGCGATTCAACGAGTTCGTACTCGACACTGCCGAGTCGCCGGAGTTCTGGACGCCGCGCCTGCTCGACGTGAACATCGCCGGCGGCGTTCCGCTCAGGCGCTGGTACCCGGAGCTGGGCAACGCCACGCTGTGGTGCGCCACGGAAGTAGTCACGCGGCAGCAGATTGATGCCGCAGCCAAGGTGCTGGCAGCACGGCATGAGGAGGTATAACTTCCGAATGTCTAAAGCCCGGAACTGACCTGACAATTTTGCGGTACGACTCAAGTCGTGCCCTGTTACAAAGCAACATATCGAGGCGCTTTCAATGGCAACAATCACTGAAGCCACCGCCAGCCGCACCACCGGCAAGGT
>JASHPJ010000115.1 GCA_030038195.1 Acidobacteriaceae bacterium | reverse complement strand
CAGGTCGACCGTGGCGATCTGGCCCAGCGCAAGCCCGGTGCTGGCGGGCAGCAGTCCGCGCACATACAGGTCAAAGCTCGTCGCCGGCCCTGAAGACGGCTGCACGTACGTTACCTGGCCCGCTGCGTAGAAGCCATTCTGCGAAAGGATCGCCACTTCGTCGGCGTCGAGCGTCTGGTCGGCCTTGTCCAGCGTTCCGGCCACCTCCACGATGCTGCTCGTGGTCAGGTCGCTGATCGTGTCATTGCCATCCCACTCGGTATTTCCATTCACGTCGATGGTGAACTGCTCTCCATGCGGCCCCTGCACCACAAACGACTGTCCGCTCGCGTTTACGCTCACCACGCCGGCCACAAACGTGTCAATGTGGGCGCCGTTGTCAGAACTGGCGACCGCGTTGATGTTGAAGGTGGGCGCCACCGTGCCGGTAATATTGCCGTTCGAATCCACCTGGATGGACTTGGCCAGATCGAAATCCACGCGCAGGCCGACCGGCGATCCGCCATTCGTCACCACCAGCGGATTCTTGAGCGTCACCGTCACGGTGGGATTGGTAAAGGATGCCGGTTCCGTCTGGATAGACGGCTCGGCGGTGCTCGTATCCAGATAGCCGATGATGCCCGAGCTCAGCGTGATACTCACCTCGTCGTACGTGCCCGCAGGGACATCGTTCATGTCCAGCAGCGTCTGCAGGCCGTTAAAGCGCGCAAAGTCAACGGTCGGCGTGCCGCTCAGCAGCGAGACGCTGTTGCCGCTGGATGAGTCAATCGCATCGAGACTCTGGATTTCCACCGAAAACGAAGTAACGCTCGCTAGCGGCGCGTCTGTGCCCACGACGAAAGACGGGCCCTTCACCACGTCGGGCGAGGTTGTGCCGGTTGAAACCATGCCGCTGCTGCAGCCGGTCACCGCCAGCGCGGCAGCGGACGCCAACAACAATGCCAGTCGTGCAAACCTGTTCTGGGAGTAGGGGGACATAATCGGCCTCTTTTCTGTGTGAATTCGTGGCTTGTGTTAAGCGGGTACGGAGCAGCTCATCGTGCGCCGCTCCGCCGGAAGAGCCACCAAGGCCTTGCTGCGATGCGTATCCGCATCGCAGCACATCCGCAAAAATGATGAGGTGATTTCCGGCAAATTTTTGAAAAAGCGCGCCGTTCCCGGACGCGTTCGCGCACGGAACCCTCGCCAGCGTTATGGAATTTCCAGGATCGTTGGCCACCTGTCTGGAAACAGAATGTTCTGCAGGCACAGAAATCCTCGAAATGCCAGGAGATTGCGGCGGCAGAGAACGAGCGTAAGCTCACCCACTGCCGTCGATGAGTTCAGACACAAAAGGATGCGGAAAAGTTGCGTCGATTTTTTCCGTCTTTATGAAACTTTTATGCAGCCGGGAGCGTCGCACGCCGGACAGCCGTTTGCTAGTTGATTTTTCTAAGCCATATATTCCGGAACGACACCTTGCAGGGAGTGCCTTCAATCTGCAAACCAAACAGCCCAGAGACGTTATTCGAAGATGCCGGGTCATCATCCACCAGCACCGTCATTAACTGGCCATTCAGGATATGCAGGATCACGCCGCCGCGGGCGATGATGGTGTACTGGTTCCACGCGCCGTCCTTCACATAGGCGCCCAGTTGCGCCCGGTCGCCGATGTTGCCCACCAGCCGCGGCAGCCTGCCGGGTAGCGATTGCACCACCTGCCCGCGCCAAGCAATGATGCCGCGCGACGTGTTCTGCGAATAAAGCTGGCCGCTGTACTGTTTGGCTTTTGCGTTGACCGGGTACCAGAAGTCGGCCTGCGGCCCGATCATCACCCAGCGCGGATCGAGCGGCGGTTCGCCCTTGCCCGGCACGCGGCCCGGCGGAATGCCGGTGCTGCTGCGGTACTGAATGCCGCTGCCGCCGCCCCACTCCACCTTGATCTCGAGCTTCAGGTCAAAGTCCCTGGCTTCCACGCCGTGATAGACGAGGAATGTGTTGCCGGCGACGTGTTCTGGGGTGGACTTGCCCACGATCGCGCCGTCTTCCACGCTCCACGTGCCGGGCTGGCCGTCCCATCCGGTAAGCGTCTTGCCGTCAAACAGCGAAATATAGCCGGCGTGGTCGGCAAAGTCCATCGGGTCCGGCTCGATAAACACGCCGTTCCGCTGCCCGGAGATGTTCGGCTTTACCTTCAGCAACTCACTGCGATCCGGCTGCGTCTGCGCAAAGAGCGCAGGCGCGGCGATGCAGGTCATAGCGAGGAGCAGTGTCCATTGCATACGCGCGGCGACTCGAAGATTTCCCATAGATAGGAATTCTATTCGGCGCACGAGCCCATGCTATGAAAAAAGCCGCGCATCCTCACGCAGCTTGGTTTTTCCCCAGGCTGCCACATTCCCGTTCAAAACACCTCGGCGCGAAAACCGGCGGGCGCCGGCGCATGCTTGAGCAAGCCAAGCTCGCCAGCCAGCCGCTCCAGCCGCGCGCGCGTCGCCGGCGACGGAGGAACCAGCGGCAGACGCACCGTGTCGTTGATGTGGCCCATCAGGTTGAGCACAGTTTTCACCGGCCCCGGATTCGACTCCCAGAAATTAGCCTCGAAGAGCCGCGCATAGCGCCGTTCCAGCTCGCGCGCCTCAGCCCAGTTGTTGTTGAGCGCGGCGCGGATCATGTGCGTCACCTCGGCCGGCGCCTCGTTCGATGCCACGCTGATGAGCCCATGCGCGCCGATGCCGATAGAGGCTAGCGCCAGGTTGTCGTCTCCAGAAAAGATCTTGAAGCCGCGCGGCAGCGTGTGCACCAGCTTGGCAACCTGCGGCAGCTTGCCGCTGGCCTCCTTGATCGCCTCGATGTTGGGCGCAGCCGCGGCCAGCCGCACCACCGTCTCCGGGTCGAGATTCACCCCCGTGCGTCCCGGCACGTTGTACACGGCCACCGGCAGTGGATGCACCGCCTTGGCCAGCGCTAGAAAATGCTGGAACTGCCCCTCCTGCGAGGGCTTGTTGTAATACGGGTTGGCCGACAGCACCGCGCTCAGCCCCGGAATCTGGCGCAGCAGCCCGGCCTGGCGCAGTAGCGCGCGCGTCGAGTTGTGCGTACACCCGGCCCACACCGGAACGCGGCCCGCCGCGGCCTCCACCACGATGCGCACCGCATGCAGCCATTCACCTTCGTCCAGCGTGGCCGCCTCGCCCGTCGATCCGCAGGCCACCAGGAAGTCGATTCCCGACTCGATCTGCCAGTTCACCAGCGCCCACAGCGCCGGCTCGTCCAATGCGCCATCCGCCTGGAAAGGCGTAACTATCGCCGTACCACAACCTGTCGTTTCCATCACAGAAAAGTTTATACGACCCGCCTTCCGCTAGCGCCAGTCTCCCGGCTGGCTGTCGTGTGGGTTCTTGATATCTACTCCCCCTACCATCCAGTCCTCGCCCCGCTGCGTTACATTGAAGATTCAAACCAGGAGCCCACTCATGTTGCTTCCCCGCTGCCTCTTCGCCTTGCTTATACTGCTCGCCACCGCCCCACTCGCTCTTGCCCAATCCCTCACGCCGCGCCGGCAGACCTGGCGCTTCGACCGCCTCGACCGGATCGGTGGCCATCCCACGCACATCCTCGGCCATCCGCAGATTATCGGCACCGAGTACGGCAAGGCCGTCCAGTTCAACGGCGTCGATGACGGTATCTTCATCGACGACCATCCGCTCGCCGGCGCCTCTACGTACACGTGGGAAGTGATCTTCCGCCCCGACGCCGACGGCCCCGAGGCCCAGCGCTTCTTTCACCTGCAGGAGCAGGATCCCGCCACCGGCCAGGACACCAACAACCGCATGCTCTTCGAGATTCGCATCGTCGACGGCCAGTGGTGCCTCGACAGCTTCGCGTCGTCCGGGACGGAAAATCGCACCTTGCTCAACTGCAAGCTGCTCCACCCACTCGGGCATTGGTATCGCGTGACCGCCGTCTACGACGGCAGGACGCTGCGCAACTACGTCGGCGATGAGTTGCAGGGGGAAATCCCCTTCGACCTCAAGCCGCATCTGCCCGGCCACACCTCGATCGGCGTGCGCATCAATAAAATCTACTGGTTCAAAGGCGCAGTGCTCATGGCCCGTATGACCCCGCGCGCGCTCCCGCCCGGCGAGTTTCTCAAGATGCCGCCCAGGGTAAACGAATCCAGCGGAAAATGAACACCCGCAGCCGTAAGCTCACCTGCGTGCGTATCGTGCCGCATACTGCGTTCGAAGAGTGATCCGGTACGCCGTAATGCGCAGCATAGCGTATCAATGCGGCTTGAATGTCTTGCCTGTTTCAATCAGCGTCTTGAGGCGGGAAAGGATACGCGGCCAGCCATCGGTGCACGAAGCATAACCACCATCGTCCTCAGCCCACTGGTCATGCGTAACCGAGACCTTGGTAGCCTCCGTTTCCGGCGTCAGCTCGATCGTGACGCGGGAGACCTTGTCGGATGCACCAAGGGCAAAGGTATATTGCAACAGCGTGGGTGGCTCAGCCTGGAGCACTTCACCGCGCACATAAACAGTGCGCTTGCCATCGGGTCCGATACCAACAAAGTTCATCGAGCCGCCGGGCTTCAGATCGGCCTCCAGCTCGGCGCCCATAAAGAGAATGCGGTTGGATTCGACAGAAACGAAGCCCTCCCAGACCTTATCGGAAGGCGCGGCGATGTAGAAGACGAAGTGCAGCGGAGTTTGCTGGGCCATCGGGCCTCCTTTGGCGCGGACCACCCCGGAAAAACATACTGGCGAGTCGATCGCTGCCCTTACAACTGGTCGAAGATCTCGCGGAACTCCCACACGCCGGACTTGCCGTTGAGCCACTCGGCGGCGCGTACCGCGCCCAGCGCAAAACCGCGCCGGCTGAAGGCATCGTGGCGAATCTCGATCACGTCCACATTGCTCTTCGCGGTCACGACGTGCTCGCCCTTGGCGTCGCCAATGCGGTGCGACGTGACCGGAACGTCGATGCCCGGCTGCGCGGACTGGATGATCTCCTTGAGCGTGACCGCGGTGCCGGAAGGCGCGTCGAGCTTGGTGGTGTGGTGCGTTTCGGTGATGGAAAACTCGTAGCCTTCGAGCCTGGCCAGCTCGGCGGTGAGCCGGAAGAGCTTTTGCACACCAATGGAAAAGTTGGTGCCGTAGAGCAGGCCTGCGCCGCGCTTGATGGCCAGCGCATTCATATCGGGGAGCTTCGCGTACCAGCCGGTGGTGCCCACCACGATGCGTCCACCCAGCGAGAGCACCGCACGCATGTTTTCGACGGCTGCCTCGGGCGCAGTGAAGTCGACGATCACGTCCACGCCAGCTAGGTTCGGAGCGGTGAGCGCCGAGGCCTGCTGATTTTCGTTGATGTCGAGCACGCGCACACCGTGACCGCGCTCGCGCGCCACCTCCGCCACCAGCGAGCCGGTTTTTCCTTTGCCAAGTACGAGGATCAGCATTCGTTAGCTCCTAGCTATTAGCTTCTAGCTCCTAGCTTAAAAACATGTCAACTGCATTCCTTTGAATTCATCTGCCTGCCTAAGGAAGCTCTGATCAAGTGTAAGAATGCATGAACCCCATCCCTCAGGGATTAAAACCCCATTCATTCTGCTGGTTATATCGGCATGGCTGAAGCCGTGCCCTTTCAAAACACGACCTATTCAGAGCCTCCCTAAATTTCTGCTCACAGCACTCCTCCATGGGCACAACATCAAACAGGCATTGATCCACAAGGCTCCAGCAAGAACAGCTAGAAGCTAGGAGCTAGAGGCTGGAAGCTGCCTTCTCAAGCTGCTTCCGTGCCTCTACGTCGAAGACCGCCGGATCGGGGTCCTGGAAAAAGGCCGCGTGCAGCGAGCGCACCGCTTCGTCGGCGTCGTCTTCCTCGATCATAAAGCTCATGTTGATCTCGCTTGCTCCCTGCGAGATCATGCGCACGTTGATGTGGCGCACCGCGGCGAACACCTGCGCCGCCATGCCGTTCTGGCCGCGAATGTCCTCACCCACCAGGCAGATGAGCGCCTTCTTGCCTTCATATTTCACGTCGGCCAGCTTGCTCAGGTCGGCTGCAATCTCCGGCAGCGCTGCATTCGAGTCCACGGTGAGCGATACGCTCACTTCGCTCGTGGAAACCATGTCCACCGCGCACCTGTGCTTGTCGAAGATGGCGAAGATCTGGCTCAGGTAGCCGTGGGTCATCAACATGCGGCTGGCCACCACGTCGATAATGCTCAGCTTCTTCTTTACCGCGATGGACTTGAACGGGCTCTTGCAGTGCGGCGCCAGTGAGATGATCCGCGTGCCCTCGCATGCAGCGTTTTTGCTGTTCAGCACCAGCACCGGAATGTTCTTCTTCACTGCCGGCAGAATTGTGGCCGGATGCAGCACCTTGGCGCCGAAATAGGCCAGCTCCGCGGCCTCTTCAAAGCTCACGATCTTCACCCGCAGTGCATCAGGACACACGCGCGGATCGGTGGTCATGATGCCGTCCACGTCAGTCCAGATTTCGATGGCTTCCGCCGCTAGCGCACCTCCCACCAGCGCGCCGGTGTAGTCCGAGCCGCCACGGCCCAGCGTCGTCGTGGTGCCGTCCTCGTTCGACGCGATGAATCCCCCCATCACCGGCACCTTGCGCTCCTTGACGAGCGGCAGCAGCTTTTCCTGCGCGCGTGTCTCGATGAGATGGTCGACGGGCGCGGCCTTTTGAAACTCGGAGTCGGTGATGATGACCTCGCGCGCGTCCACATGCACGGAGTGGATGCCGCGCTCGCGAAAGGCCGCGGCCACGATGCGGCTGGAGATGCGCTCGCCAAAACTGACGATCAGGTCAGAGATGCGCGGCGTCAGATCGAGCAGCGCCGCCAGCCCGCGCAGCACGTCATCCAGCGAGTCGAACTCCTGGTCAACAAGGTCGATGATCTCCGCGCAGTGCGGGTTCTTCTTCACCAGTTCGGCAGCGGCATCGCGGTGCCGCGCGCGCAGCCGCGAGCTGATGGCCAGCGCGCCGGTGCGGTCACCCTGCGCAGCGGCAGCCGCGGCGCGCAGGAGCTGGTCCGTCACCTTGGCCATGGCGCTCACCACCACCACCGGGCTCTTGCCGTTCTTGACGCGCCCCTGCACAATGTCCGCAGTGCGCCGGATGGCGACTGGGTCCTCGACCGAGGTGCCGCCAAACTTCATCACGACCAGGTTCATCTTGAAACTTCCCGCCAGACTTCCTCTATTCGTTCAGCGTCACGCGTGCGCGGCCGCAGCCACGGGCTCTCCACTCCAGCGGCCACGATCCGTCGCCGGGGATCCCGGCTCCAGCTTGCCCAGGCTCGCCAGCAGCTCGGCGTTCAGAATGGTCGCGCCGGCCGCGCCGCGGATCGTGTTGTGCGAGAGCACGGTAAACTTCCAGTCGAGCACGCCGCAGGGGCGCAGCCGGCCCACGGTCACCGCCATGCCGTTGCCCCGGTTGCGGTCCAGCCGCGGCTGCGGACGGTCAGGCTGCGCGGTCCATTGCACTGGCTGATCGGGCGCGGTAGGCAGATGCTGCCCGGCCAGCGGACGGAACTCCGCCCACGTCGCCAGAAGCTCCTCGTGCGTAGCCCGCTTCTTCAGCTTGATCGACACGCTCTCCATGTGCCCGTCTTCCACGGCCACGCGGTTGCAGTGCGCCGTGATGCGCGCTGCCAGCGGCGTAACGGCGTGGCCTTCCAGCTTGCCCAGCAGCTTGAGCGTCTCGGCCTCCATCTTCTCTTCTTCGCTGGCGATGTACGGCACCACGTTGCCCAGGATGTCCATCGACGGCACGCCGGGATAGCCGGCGCCGCTCACCGCCTGCATCGTGGTCACAAAGATCTGCTCGATCCCGAACCGCTCCTCGAGCGGCTTGAGCGCCATCACCAGGCCGATGGTCGAGCAGTTGGGATTGGTCACCATGTAGCCGCCCGTCTCGCGCCGCGAGGGCTGCTCCTCGATCAGGTGCAGATGCTCGGCGTTGATCTCCGGAATCACCAGCGGCACATTGGGCGCCATGCGGTAGGCGCTTGAGTTTGACACCACCGCGCAGCCGGCGTTGGCAAACTTCGGCTCCATCTCGCGGGCAATCGCCGCGTCCAGGGCGGCAAAGATGATCTTGGGCGCGTCATTGGACGCGGAGGGGGGCTCGGCCGGCGATACGGTCATCCTGGCGATGCGCTCAGGCAGCGGGGTGTCCAGCCGCCACTTCACGGCCTCCGCGTAGGACTTGCCGCTGGAGCGGTCGCTGGCCGCCAGCCAGGCGATCTCGAACCAGGGATGGTTTTCGAGCAGTTGAATGTATCGCTGGCCGACCGCACCAGTCGCGCCCAGAATGCCAATGGGGTGTTTACTTTTCATGGCCGTAACACTCCAGTGTACAGGAGTGCGCAAACGGCGCATATGGCCCGGCCCAGGCAGAGAGTTACGGCGCCATCACCCGGTACGCGTAGCCGCCGCGCACCACGATCACCGGCCGCCGCGGTATCCACGCCGGAGTCACCACCACCGGTGGCGCTGCATAGTACACAACCGGCGGTGGCGCAGGTAGTACATAAGCCATCACCGGAGGAACCGGCACAGGAACTGGCAGGTAGCTCATCGCCACCGGGCTTGGCGGCGGAGCCGGCTGCTGATACTCGTACTGGCTCGGCATGCGGTGATAGAGGCCGTTCGGGTCGGGCTGCGGCTGATCGAACATGGGAATGCTCAGGTCGTCCATTACCTTGAGCGTCAGCCGTGTCTCTTCCTTGAGCGTGGGACGCGGTCCGCGCCGCGGCAGATTGATCAGGTCAATCGGCCACAGGATCGGAATCGTCCACTCCACCGTGTCGCGCACGGCGTGCCCCTTGCCCAGGATGCGCCCATAGCGGTCCACGTTGTAGCCCGGCACGTCCACCACCCGCGCATCCACAGGAATCACCGTGTCCGGCTCGATGATCATGCGGTCGAACTTCAATTCCATCCAGCCTTTGCCGATAAAGTGGCCCGGATCCTTGTAATCTTCGAAACGGCCCACCAGGTAGCTGTCCGCGGGCAGAACCGAGCGGCCGTAGCGCTCGGAAAATCCAAGCTGGCACAGCACCGGATCGCCGATGGACGCGGTCTTGGACGAGAGTTTGGGCTCTGCGACCGTGCAGCTGATCAGAGACCCTGCCGGAACGATCTGCTCACCGGCGTACACACACAACGGAGAGGCAAGCAGAATAGTGCAAAGAGCAAGCGTAGTGCGTTTCATGACGGTCCCCCTGAGATTGGCTCCTCAAGAGCCGGGTAGATTTGCGTTCGATTTGCTGGAGAACAGAGGCCGACTTGTGACCTCAAAGACCCTCAGGGTTGCGGGAAGTTGCGGCGGCAGGAAGATTTTTTTCAGAAAAAAGTTTGCCGGCGTCCGCTGCGGGACGTCTGGAAAGGTTTTGAAAGGGCACGGCTTCAATCGGACCAATAAAGCACATCCAAATCGACAGGCTTTTGCCTGCGGCTGCTTCATCCACGCTCATCGCCCGTTTGACGCGATAAAAAACCTACCCCATCGCCGCCAGCACCGCGTCGGAAAACTCGCTGGTGCCTGCCGAGCCGCCCACGTCCCGCGTGAGCGTCTTGCGCGCTGCATACACGGTCTCAAGCGCCTTCTGCACCCGGTCCGCTGCATCGAGCTCGTCCAGGTGTCGCAGCATCAGAATCGCCGACTGTAGCAGGGCCGTAGGATTGGCCAGATTCTTCCCCGCAATATCCGGCGCCGACCCGTGCACCGCCTCGAAGATGGCGCACTCCACGCCCAGGTTCGCGCCGGGCACAAGGCCGAGCCCGCCCACGAGTCCGGCGCACAGGTCGCTTACAATGTCGCCGTAGAGATTTTCAAGCAGCAGCGTGTCGTACTGGAAGGGATTCATCACCAGTTGCATGCAGGTGTTGTCAATCAGGTGCTCGCCGTACTGGACGTCAGCGAACTCTTCGGCCACCTTGCGCGCGCAGCGCAGGAAGAGCCCGTCGGAGAGCTTCATAATGTTGGCCTTGTGGATCGAGTGAACTTTCTTGCGTCCATGCTTGCGCGCATACTCAAAGGCAAACCGCGCAATCCGCGTCGATCCCTTCTCGCTGATCACCTTGATGCTCTCTACCACCCCCGGCACTACCTCGTGCTCCAGGCCCACGTACTCGCCCTCGGTGTTCTCGCGGACGATAATCAGATCGATGCCCGGCCACTTGGTCTCGAGCCCCGGCAGGCTGCGCACCGGACGAAAGTTGGCAAATAGATCGAACCGCTTGCGCAGCGTCACGTTGATGCTCTTGAAACCCCCGCCAATGGGCGTCGTCACCGGCCCCTTGAGCGCCACCCGGTTGCGTTCGATGGAGTCGTAGAGCGCCGCAGGAATGTACTCGCCGTGCACCTCGAAGGCCTCGGCTCCGGCCGCGTACCGCTCCCACTCGAACTTGATGCCCGTGGCCTCAAGAATGCGAACCACGGCCTGTGTAACCTCAGGCCCAATCCCATCGCCGGGAATCAACGTAACCTTGTGCGTCTTCGATCCTAACATCTGATTAGCCCCTGGCTATTAGCTTCTAGCTTCTCGCTCCTAGCCATTTGTTGTTTGTGATGTGCAACACGGGCACGAAAAAGCTGGAGATTGGAAGCCGCTCCTCAAGCTACTTCTTCCCTTTGCCCGAGCGATGCGACTCCAGCAGTCCTTCCAGCTCTTCCTTGAACTCACGCACATCCTTGAAGTCCCGGTACACCGACGCGAACCGGATATACGCCACCGTGTCGAGCCCCTTCAGATGCTCCATGATCAGCTCGCCGATCTCGCTCGTGGTCCGCTCCCGCTCCGGCGCATCCACGAGGAAACTCTCCGTGGCGTCCACGACCTTTTCAAGCTGGCTCGATGAAACCGGGCGCTTCTCGCACGCGCGCAGCAGGCCGCTGAGCACCTTCTGCCGGTCGAACCGCTCGCGCCGGCCATCTTTCTTGACGACCATGTAAGGAATCTCGTCGATGCGCTCGTAGGTGGTAAAACGGCGGTTGCACCGCTCGCACTCGCGCCGCCGGCGAATCGAGTCCGCCTCTTTGCTCTCGCGGGAATCGACCACGCGGTCCTGCGCAAATCCACAATAAGGACACTTCATGTTAAGTGAAATTTTACGGCATTCGATCGACGAGGAACTAAGGGATGTAGGAATCAGGGGCTATACCTGCGCCACCAACGCCTTGCTTGCCACCGCTGTCGTCGCATCGACTGAATCGAGAAATGCGGCCGTATGTGCAAGCAGTGCAATCGTGTTCTCGAGTCCGTGCGCCATTCTTGCTCCATAAGCAACAACGGCCTGAAGACGCGCGTCTCCAGGCCGCTGCCGGTGATCTGTTGGGATTGGACTAAGGCCATCGCGCTGCCGCGAGAGCCAGTGGCCCGGAGGCGAGTGTCGCTGCGGGTCTTACCTGGGGTCATGGGCGCGATGCCCTAGGCCTCAGTCACCTCACGTAGGGTACAACTGGAACAATCAATCTTCATTGGCTGGATCAACCTCCTTTCCCGTGTAAGCTCACCGTAGCGCTATTCCCGGCGTCGCGTCAAGAGAAGCTCTATTTGGGTAGTGGGTCAGTTTGAAACTGTTTTGCAAGGGGTCGTCGTCGCGGCGACCTTCAGCCGTGCCGCAAATGGTCCAAAAGGCGTGCAGGCTTTAGCCCCTGAGGGGTGGTTATCCTCAAACTGACCCGCTACTCCTACTTCAGGCTGTCGCGCTGTGCAATCACCTTTCGCAGCGCTTCATCCAGAGTTCCCTGAAAGATGAGAATCTTTACCTCCAGCATCGCGCGTCCCATGGGCACAAGCGCAGTTACCGGATCGACGTGCTGACAGGTCAGTTCCGGATTGCTCCACACATTCCCGGTGGTGCGCGTAAAGCTGGCCACAACCCACTTGCCATCCTGTGAGAGAGTCGCAATCATCGGCTCGTCCACGGGCCGCGAATTGTTGTAGTACGTAATCCCATCCGCGCGGTGTTCCACCTTCTGCGCGGGCACCGGCCACGTGAATGAATCGAGGTAGCGCACAGGCAGCCACTCGTTGAGCGGCATCGTCAACCGGCTCGGAGTCTCCGCGGCAAGAAGATCGAATCCGTCTTTGTGGTGAACGTAGGTCCGCTCCAGCCGCACATCGTGAAAAATCGAAGTAAGACGCGGATCAGTGACAGCGTAGATCATATCGAACGCTGTCTGAGAACGATTCACAAACTCATAGTGAAAAAGAACCCCATCGTCTTCAAGCGTGGCGCGCGCTACGAAGTGAACGCCCTCCTCCAGATCCCGCTCATATGCAAGCGACCGTCCATTCACCCGCCAGTTGGGCGCGTTCTCTTCGTGACCGGGCCGATACAGATACAGATGCTCCGCATTACTGTTTCCAGCCTTCCTGGCCGTCACGTGCTCAGGAAAGAGCACCTGAATCGCTGAATCCGAGTCTGGATGATCCGGCAGCACAATACGCAGAACAGGCTGCATATTGTCGGGATCAACCATCAACCTCAATCCTGCTGGGCTCTGGATGACGGGCTGTTGCTGTGCGTCGAAAAAGGATGGAAAGGGGGCAACGGTTAAAACAAGAACAGAAAACGTGCGGCGCGAAAGTCTCACCATCGCAACGAATGCCCTTCGGCGCTTTCAGGTTTTCTTCCATTTCGCCAGCGCCCCAAAATTTTTGCTCGCCACGCGCATTGTCAGCCCTGATACCTGCTCGCGCCTCGTGCTCAAAAACTTCTGCGCCGTGCGCCGCCCCAGCGTGGGAATGCCGAGATATTCGAAGCGGCCGCGCATGCAGGCGCGCACGCCAGTGGCCTTTTCCGCATCCGCCAGCGGCGCAAGCGCAGCCTGCACCGCGCGCATGAACGTAGCGTGGCTCGCAGTCTTGCGGGGCATGATCTGAAAAATTACGCCAGCGCCAGGTCGATGTTGTCGATGGCCTCGTCCACCTCGGCCGTGCTCTTGTAGCCTACGGTCACCGAGTCCACGCCGGCCGTCTTGAAGGCGAAGCGC
Organism: Acidobacteriaceae bacterium; assembly: GCA_030038195.1. GTDB lineage: Bacteria > Acidobacteriota > Terriglobia > Terriglobales > Acidobacteriaceae > Telmatobacter. The sequence goes on along the minus strand of JASHPJ010000115.1, from coordinate 15,701 downwards.
ATGGCGCGCTGGCGGTCTTCGTGGTTAAAGACGCCCTCGCCGATAAGCTTCATGCTCACGATGCCCATCCCCTGCTGCCGCGCCTGCTTCACGTGCTCCAGCACTTCGTTCACGTTGCCTAGCACGTCGGCGTCGTGCTCTTCGGCGTCCATGCGCACGCCCTTGTGGTTCACGCGGATCATCGCAATCTGCAGCCAGTCCATGCCCGGCACGCGGCGCAGCGCGGGCAGCCCGTGCACCGATGCGCCATGGCTGCGGATGGCCTTCTTCTGCTCGGCTTCGAGAATTGCGTCCTGCCAGTGCCGCGTATCCTCAGGCCAAGTGCCGGTGTGCTGCCAGTGCAGCAGCATGATGTCGAAGTATTCGGTATCAGAGTTGCGGCGCAACTGGTCGAGCTTGGCGCGCGGATCGGTGCCCGGAACCGTCTCCACCTTCGACATGAGCACGTAGCTCTCGCGCGGAATGCCCTTGAGCGCCGTGGCCAGCATCTGCTGCGACTGGCCATACGATTCGGCCGTCTCAAAGAAGCGGATGCCGCGATCGTAGGCGTGCCGCACCAGCTTCGTCAGGCCCTCCTGGCCAATATCCTGCTGGATGCGCCCGCCAAAACTGCCCGTGCCCAGCGCCAGCCGCGTCACCTTCACGTCGGACTTGCCCAGCGTCACCAGGCTGGCATGGGTCTGGCGCTCCGCATGGAGCGTGCTTACGCCAGCCAGCGCGCCCGCTGCCACGCCAGCCTTCAGAAAGTTTCGCCTGGAGATCGCGTCCATATCATCCTCCGCGTTGCGGCATGAAATTGCTTATGCCAGCGCAAGGTTCACGTTCTCGATTGCCTCGTCAATCTCTGCCGGGCTCTTGTAACCCACAGTCACGCAATTCACGCCCGCATGATGAAAAGCAAAACGCATCGACTTCTGCCGGTCCTCGTGACTGGTAAACGAGCCCTCGCCGATCAGCTTCATGCTGATCACGCCCAGTCCCGCCTTGCGCGCCTGCTTCACGTGCTCCACAACCTCGTCTACGTTGCCGGGCACGCGCGCATTCGGGTTTTCGGCGTCCATGTGCGCGCCCTTGTGGTTCATGCGAATCATGGCCACCTGCAGCCACTGGTTGGTTGGAACTTGCCGGAGCGCGGGCAGCCCATGCACCGACGCGCCGCGCGCGCGAATCGCCTGGCGCTGCTGCATCTCCGAGATGCCATCCTGCCAGCGCGCGCTGTCGGTGGGCCAGGTGGCCGTGTGCTGCACGTGCAAAAGCATGATATCGACATAATCGGTCTGCATCTGCCGGCGCATGTCGTCGATGGTCTGCCGCGGGTCGGCGTCGTCGGTGGTCACCTTCGACATGAGTATGTAACTCTCGCGCGGCAGTCCCTTGAGCGCAATACCCAGCATCTGCTGCATCTGCGGATAGGCCTGCGCCGTCTCAAAAAATCGAATGCCGTGATCGTAGGCGTAGCGCACCAGGCTGGTGAATCCCTCCTGGCCCAGGTCGCGCTGCACGCGCCCGTTGAATGTGCCCGTGCCAAACGCAAGCCGCGTCACCTGCACGTCCGACTTTCCCAGCGTTACCAGATCGGTTGCCGTGGCTTTCTTTGCGTGCAGCGGCAGGCTGCTCATGCCAGCCAGCGCGCCGGCTGCTCCAGCTTTCAAAAAATGCCTTCGAGAGAGATTGGACATGTTGACCTCACACCCTGGACAGGGAAAGCTAATTGCCCGCAATAGTAGCACAATTGCGCGCAAAATCGAATTACAGCGAAACCAGGGTGGATGTATCTCGAAGCCCCACCCCTGCGGCGGACGCGACCGGCAGGAAGCGGCAACCTGGCACGTCTCCCCACCGGATACACTCACTCTGGTTCCGTTCGAAGACAGGAGGATTGCGCATGCTAACCTGCATCTTCCACCGGGACAACTACCGCCGGCTTATTCATGGTCGTAATCATCGCCACGCTGGCCAGCACGCACAGGCTGCCCACAATCGTGCGTGCGCCCAGCGGCTCGCCGCCGGCAAAGTAGCCCAGCAGCACCGCAATCACCGGATTGACATACGCATACGTGCCTACCCTGGTAGGCGACTCATGATGCAGCAGCCACACGTATGCCGTAAATCCGACGATCGAGCCGGCAACGATGAGATACAGCAGCGCCAGCCATGCTCCAGCCGAAACTGCCGTGGGATGAAAACCGTGGAACTCCCCGCGCAGCGCCGCAGCCAGCGCCAGCAGCGCTCCGCCGGCCAGCATCTGCGTGCCGGAGCTCATTCCCTTTGAAGACGGCAGCGGCAGCTTGCGCGAAAGCGCCGAGGCCACGGACCAGTTGATGGCGCCGGCGATCAGCGCGACGGCGCCGGCGTGATCGATAGGCGCACCGCCCAGGTTGAGCGAGCGGCTCACCAGCACCGCCACGCCGCCGATGCCGGTCAACAGCGCTAGCGACAGGTTCACCGTCAGCCGCTGCGTGCGCAGCAGAATAATTTCCGACAGCGCCATGAACGCCGGAATCGTCGCCAGCATCACCGCCGCCAGCCCTGAGGGCACGCGCTGCTCCGCCCAGAACAACAGCCCGTAATCACCCACAAAGATCAACAGTGCAAGCAGAAATACAGAGAGCCACTGCCGCACCGTCGGCCCGCGCGCGCCTTTGATCCACATCCATCCGTACAGCACCAGCCCTGCCGCGGCAAAGCGCATGGCCGCCAGCAGAAACGGAGGTACCTCGCGCACCCCGACGCGGATGGCCAGAAATGTCGAGCCCCAGACAAAATAGATGATTGCGAAGGCCAGCAGCGTCTGCCATTTCGGATTGGTCGTCGCGGCATTCATAAGGCCTTTTTGTATTCGTCCCGTTCCGGCCCTGCGAGACGGAATGGCATTGTGTTTGGAACGAATACCCAGGGTTTCACCCTGGGCTATTCTCGACGGCTCCCTGCGGGAGCAACCTGACCTCTGATCCCTATTCCCTGCCTCTTCACCAGCTATGCAGCCACTCTTCATCGCGCCCGATGCGCACGCGCGCATGAAACAGCTCGCTCAGCCGCTCCTCGGTCAGCAGTTCCTCGCGCGGGCCGTCGCCCACAATGCGCCCATCGCGCATGAGGATGATGCGCTCGATCTCCGGCAGAATGTCGCCCAGATGATGCGTCACCAGCACCAGTCCCGTGCCCTCCTGCGCAAGCCTTCGCATCGTCTCGCGCAGCTCGCGCTGCGCCGCCAGGTCGAGCATGTTCGAGGGCTCGTCCAGCAGCAGTTGCCGCGGGCAGTGCACCAGCGCGCGCGCAATCAGGATGCGCCGCTTCTCGCCGGCAGACATGGCGCCCACAAGCTGCCTGGCCAGTTGCGTGGCCTCCATGCGCTTGAGCGCCTCCCACGCGCGCTCGCGCATCGCCTCAGTCACGTGCAGGTTCGGCCACAGCGTCGATGCCGAAAAGAATCCTGCAATCACCGCGTCGAGCCCGGTGGTCACCGCCGTGCGCTCGCCGGGCAGGTCGGCGCCCACCACCCCAAAGTGCTTGCGCAGCTCGGTCAGGTCCCAGCGCTCGCGGCCAAAGATGCGCACCTGCATGCCCGGCTTCACGATCGGATACACCTGGCAGGTGACCGTAAGAATGAACGTCGACTTGCCGGACCCGTTGGGGCCCATGATCGCCACATGCTCGCCGGTGCGGATGCTCAGGTTCACATCATGCAACACCACGCGCTCGCCGCGCGCCACGTTCACCTCGCGCAGATCCAGAAATTCCGCCGATTTTGCTGCTTCCGCGGCCAACTGATTGTTCCCCGTTTTGTTCCCCGTTGTACTGTTCACGAACTTCAGATTAACGCATGCACAATACTCAAACTCCGCGCGTCTCGCCCAACATCAACCTGATAAATTGGAGGGGTTGACCCTATGACTGACTCATTGACTGATTCATTGCCCGATTCATCCTCCTTCGTCATCCCCCGTGGATTCCGTTTTGGCGCCGCCATCGCCGGCATCAAGGCCAGTGGCCGGCCCGATTTTTCGCTGATCGTCGCCGACGCGCCTGCCAGCGCAGCCGCAGTCTTCACCGCCAATCGCGTGACTGCCGCGCCGCTGATCCTTGACAAGGAAAATCTCCGCGCCTCCGGCGGCAAAGTGCGCGTGGTGGCCATCAACGCCGGCAACGCCAACTGCGCCGCGGGCCAGGCTGGCCTGGACGCCGCGCGCACCACATGCAGAGCCTCTGCCGACGTCTTCGCCTGCAAGCCCGAAGAGGTGTTTCCCTCATCGACCGGCGTTATCGGCGTGCCGCTGCCCGCGGAAAAGCTCGTCGCCGCCATGCCTGCCCTCGCCGCCAGGCTCGGCAGCGAGTCCGCTCACTTCGCCGAGGTTGCGCATGCCATTCTCACCACGGACACGGTGGAAAAAACCGCCTTTGCGCGACTCGAAATCGAAGACGCCTCCGGCACGACCCGCGAGGTGCGCATCGCCGCACTGGGCAAGGGTTCGGGCATGATTTACCCACAGCTCGCGCCACACGCCACCATGCTCGTCTACGTGTTGACAGACGCGGCTATCGAACCCGCCGTATTGCAGAACTATCTCAATCCGGCCGTCGAGCTCAGCTTCAACCGCATCTCCGTCGACGGCGACACCTCCACCAACGACACCGTGCTGCTGCTTGCCTCGGGTGCCAGCGGAGTCGCCGTCGGCCCCGGCAATGCTGCATTTGCGGCGGCACTGCAAGACGTCTGCGCCTCGCTCGCGCGCCAGGTGGTTGCCGACGGCGAAGGACGCACGCATCTGGTCGAGCTGCGCATCAACGGCGCAGCCACTGACGCGGACGCGCTGCGCGTGGCCAGGGCCATTGCGCATTCGCCGCTTGTCAAGACAGCCTGGGCCGGCAACGACCCCAACTGGGGCCGTCTCGCCGCGGCCATCGGCTACTCCGGCGCGGCAATTGATCCCGACCGCTTTGACATCGCTTTCGGCGAGCTGCCCATCTGCCGCAATGGCGGCCGCGCGCCTGAATACGACGAAGCCGCTGCGCACGCCTACATCAGCCGGTCGGAGTTCTCCATCTCCATCGATCTGCATGCAGGCAGCGGCTCCTGCGTCTTCTGGACCACCGACCTGACCCACGAGTACATCCGCATCAACGCCGAATACTCGACATAGGACCCGGATGCAGGCGGTTTCCGATACACGTTGCATACACTCGTGCGGCGTGATCTTGTCCCGTGAGGCTGCACTGCAGGCGCTGGCGTAATCCGCAAGGCGGCGCGATACACTGGGGACGGCTTCCACCACTCCCCGACTGCTGCATCTGCCTTGAGGTTCTGTAAGCCCGATGACCACCCGCAGGAAGAAAAAGCCGGCTGCACCCGGCAAAGACGGATTCTCGCTTATCACGAATGAAAAGCTGCTGGCTCTCTATGCGGCCATGCTGCGATGCCGCATGCTCGAGCGGCATGCTCGCAAGCTGGCAGGACCAGGACGCACCACGGCCTTCGGAGCCGGACACGAGGCCGCTGTTGTGGGCGCGGCTATTGACCTGCAGGCGCGCGACGCAGTGGTTCCGGCCCGCGGCGCGCTCTCGCCCTGCTTGGTAAAGGGCGTGCCGTTGAAGACGATCTGCGCGTGGCTCCGCACCAATCCTGAATCAGCGCCGGCCGGCTATGCGCCGCGCAGAGCCATCGCGCCCGGAGCCAATCTTGCTGCGCAGGTCAGCGCCGCGTGCCGTGCCGCGCGCATCTGCCGCAAGGCGAAGAAAAACAATATCGTCGTGTTGTTCTTACCCTGCGCAGAGCTGGCGCGGAGCGGCGCTCTCGCAACGCTGCACACGGCAGTTGCCGAGCGGTTGCCACTGCTGGTTGTCTGCGCGTCGCAAGCGGGCAGAGAAGAGTTTGCGCCGCGTGCCCAGGCGTGCGGCCTGCCCGGCATCACGGTGGACGCGGACGATGTCGTAGCCATCTATCGCGTCGCCTTCGAGGCCATCGTCCATGCGCGCCGTGGTCATGGGCCCACGCTCATCGAGTGCAAACCGTGGACGGTCGCAGGAACGCGGAGACGCGCGAGCGGCATCCGTAACATGGAGAACTACCTGGCGCGCAAAGGACTGTTCCGCGCACAGCATCGGGCTGCGGTGGAAGCGGCATTCGCGCGGGAGCTGGAAAAGGCTGCTGCCGCGGAAATCCATGCAAGCTCAGCGCGGCGCTGAGGCGGTGCAGCGAAAAAACTGCGTGTCCATACAACTGCAGGCCGCATCCGCACCATCCATCTTTCATAGCTTGCGGGCGGCGCTGCGGCCAGTCTCTAATTGATCGGAAGTTAGTCAGAAGTTGGTCAGGCCGCCCGATTCGGGCATGGCGTGCGCAGAGCGTTCTGCGGCGCGCCGGATCGATGCCGGGCGAATGATAGAGTGAGGGTATGCATCTGGGCGTACGCACGGCACTGGCTCACAGGATTCCATGCGCAGCGGTGTTGACGGCGCTCCTGATGGGAACCGCGGGGCGGCTCATCGCCGAGCCACCCGCAGGACAGTCGAGCAACGAGCCGAGCCGGCCAGCATCCGTCTGCATGCCGGCCGCGCTGGGCTCTCCTTATATTCCGGTCGACAGTTGGATCTATCCGGCCATGCTGCGGCTCTACGGTCTCGGTTTTGTGGACAACGTCTATCTAGGCCTGCGGCCCTGGACGCGCGCCAGCCTGGAGCACATGCTCGAAGAGGCCGGCGCGCGCATTGAAGATGCCGAAGACGACGGCGACCCGGCGGCCGATCAGGCTCAGGAGATTTACGAAGCGCTCAACCGGTTTCTCTACGCAGACGTGCAGGGCCCGTGCCTGTCGCACCAGGGCGACACGCGCATCGAATCTGTGTACACGGTAGCGCGCGGCATCAGCGGAACGCCGCTTCACGACAGCTATCACCTGGGCTCGACAATTGTGAACGACTACGGCCGGCCCTACGAAAACGGCTTCAACAACTACACCGGGGCCAGCGGCTACGCGTCGGCAGGACGATTCGTGCTCTACGCGCGCGGCGAGTTTCAGGGCGCGCCGTCGGCCGCGGGCTACTCGGCCTCGCTGGCGCAGGCGCTGTCTACCGTGGACCAGACGCTCTATCTGAACACCACCAACGGCCTGCCCTATAGCCAGGCCACCATTCCTGCAGGGCCCATCGGCGCGGCCACCGACGGCCGTTTTCTTGAGGCATACGTCTCGGCGCAGTTTCTGAATCACGTGTTTTCCATCGGCAAGCAGGACAACTGGATGGGGCCAGCCGAGGGCGGCTCCATGGCCTTCTCAAACAACGCGCAGAACTTTTATTCCTTCGAGATCAACCGCATCGAGCCGCTGCGGATTCCTCTGCTCTCGCGGCTCACGGGCCCATTCCGCTACGAGTTTCTGGTGGGCGGGCTGCGCGGCCACACCTACATGCCCAACCCTGCTTACGTGGCCAACCCCTCGCCGAACATTGCCAACGTAACCAATCCCGGCGATCCCTGGGTGCACGTCGAGAAGGTCAGCTTCAGGCCGACGGAGAATCTGGAGTTCGGCTTTGAGCGCACCGCCATCTGGGGTGGCGAGGGCCACTCGCCGGTGAATATCAAGGACTTTCTCAGGAGCTTCTTCAGCTTTGCGTCCCCCTCCGCCACGGATAAGAACGGGCCGAAAGATCCCGGCGCGCGCTTTGGCGCATTTGACTTCTCCTATCGCCTGCCCTTCGTGCGCAAATGGCTCACCCTCTACGCCGATTCCGAAGTGCATGACGACGTTTCGCCCATCGATGCGCCGCGCCGCGCCGCCTATCGCCCCGGCATCTACCTCACCCACGTGCCCGGCGTTCCACGGCTCGACCTGCGCGTGGAAGCCGCATCCACTGATCCCTCCGCCTCCACTGTATCCGCGCGCGAATATGGCCGCTTCATGTACTGGGAGGGAATCGAAAAGCAGGGCTACACCAACCAGGGCCAGCTCTTCGGCGACTGGATTGGCCGCGAGGACAAGGGCGGGCAGGCGTGGATCACCTGGCACCTGAGCGGCAACGAATGGCTGCAGGTGAGCGCGCGCAATCAAAAGGCGACCAAGGATTTCATCCCCGGCTCAACCACGCAGACCTTCACCGGCAAAGACTGTCCGCTGAGCACGCCCTGCCTCGTCCCCGGCGGCACCACGCTCAACGATCTGAGCTTCCAGGCCGTCAAGCGCATCGGCAAAGACATCGAGGTGAACGGCAGCTTCACCGCCGAGCACTGGAAGGCGCCCATCTATCTGCCCGGCGAGCAAACCGTCACCACGACGAACATCCAGATCACCTGGTCCCCTGAGCGCAAGGTCAGTTTTTAGTTGCTCGCCTTTGCATTGCGCAAAGAAAAATCCCTATCATCCTGAGCGGATCGTCGCGGCGACGAGTCGAAGATCTGCCGTGGTGAAATCTGCGGTTGTTCTTCCACCCTGCGCAGCCACCTCTACACTGCAACGTCTTATCCAACTCACTTCGCCCGCGGATGCGTCCGATCGTAGACCTCCGTCAACTGCGCGGCTGTGATCTGCGTGTACCGCTGCGTCGTCGACAGCCTCTCGTGCCCCAGCAGCTCCTGAATCGCACGCAAATCCGCGCCTTCCTCCAGCAGATGCGTGCCAAACGCGTGGCGCAGCGTGTGTGGATGCACGTCGGCCGGCAGCCCGCGCAGGATGGCGATGCGCTTGACGATGCGGCCTACGCTGCGCGTGGTCAGCCGCGCCTGGCCGCCACTCGCCGCGGCGAGCCCGCGCAGATGCAGGTTGAGAAACAGCGCAGGCGTATCGGCCGGCTTTTCTCTGCTTGCCGCCACCAGCCGCGCCGAGCGCTCCGCTAGGTACGCACGCAGCGCCTGCGCCGCTGCATCGCCCAGCGGCACATAGCGCTGCTTCTGTCCCTTGCCGCGCACCAGCACCGCTTCATTCGACCAGTGAATGTCGCCGAGATTGAGACCGGTAAGCTCGGCGTTGCGGATGCCGCAGCCATAGAGCATCTCGAGGATGGCGCGGTCGCGCGCCGGCCAGCTCGCCGCATCGTCGCGCACTGAGTCCACCACCCGGTTCATCTGCTCGATGGAGGGCACGCGCGGCAGATGCCTGGGCAATTTGGGCGTGGCCACCAGCGCGGCTGCATTCTGCTCGATGTGCCTCGCGCGCGCCAGCCATTTGAACCAGCTCCGGATGGCCGCCAGCGCGCGCGCCGCCGAAGCCTTGGACAGTCCCCGCTCGTAAAGCGTGCCCAGGTAAGCGCGGATCTGCGTATGCTCGATGCCATCCACCACCAGTCCGGCATACGACTCGCGCAGCCACGCCGCAAAGTTCTCCAACTCGCGCTGATACGCGCGCAGCGTATGCGCTGACGCGCCACGCTCGTTGGCCAGCACGCTCAGATAATCACTGACCAGCTCTGCAAGCCCTGAGGCCGTTCCGGTCGTGCTCATGCCGGCTCACCAACAGAGTCGATCACGCCATCCGCAGCTCTGCGTTTTCCGCGCGGATGATGCTCGCGATGCACGATCTTCAGCCGTCCCAGCGCCAAGTGCGTGTACACCTGCGTCGTCGAGATGTCCGCGTGGCCCAGCAGCATCTGCACGCTGCGCAGGTCGGCGCCGTTCTCCACCATGTGCGTGGCGCAGCTATGCCGCAGCATGTGCGGGCTGGCGTTGCTGTCCGCCATCTTCACCAACTGCCACACCCACTGCCGCGTCAGCGGCATGCCGCGCAGCGAGAGGAACAGCCGCGCCCTGTCTGGATGCGTATGTCCCGGCCGCGCCACGCTCGCGCGCCGCGCCGTGCTGATGCGCTCCAGATGCGGCCTTCCCTCGCGCAAATACTGTTCGAGTGCTTCAATCGCCGCGCGTCCGAGCGGAACGATGCGCTCCTTGTCACCCTTGCCGCGCACCAGCACGCGCCCCAGGTCGAGCGCCAGATCGCTGGTGGCGAGCGACGTGACCTCGGAGACGCGCAATCCGCCGGCGTAGAGCAGCTCGAGGATGGCGCGGTCGCGCAGCGCTGTGGCCTGCGCCTGCGGATGCGAGGCCGCCATGGCCGCGCGCTCCAGCATCTCGGCCACCTCCGGCCCGGCAAGCGACTTGGGCAGCACCTTCCACGTCCTGGGCGACTCGATGTTGACTGTTGGATCGTGATGGATGCGGCGGTCGAGCAGCAGCCACTTGTAAAATCCGCGCAGGCAGCTCAGCTTGCGCGCAATGGAGCGCGCGTCGATGCCGTGACTGCGCAGGTCTTTGAGGAATGCGGCCACGTCGTCCTGCACGGCCATCAGCAGCACGCCGTTGCGCTTCTCAATGAACTCGGCGAAGGTACGCAGGTCGCCGAGGTAGGCCTCGCACGTCAGCGGCCGCAAGCCTTTTTCCACCCTCAGATACGACTGATAGTCCTTGAGCAGCGCGAGATTGCGTGAGCCATCCACACAGTTGATTATCCGCGCCCGCAAGCCGCGCGCAGCCCTGTGCCGCAGGCTGCCGTACCACGTTCATCAAGGAATCAACATCAGCAATAACAGGAAGCCGCGTACCATGCGTGCAAAAGCAGCCCGTCTTGGAAGAAAATAGAATTGAGTATATCGAAATCTGCAGGAATTGGATGACGCTTGATGCGCACAGAGATTGAGGTTCCGCGCTGGACCGCGGAAGAGTTTCAGCGGATGGCGCTCGATTGCCGGCCGCGCGTAGCCGTCTTCGATTGCGACGGCACGCTGTGGGGTGGCGATGCGGGCTACGGATTCATGGTGTGGTCGCTGGAGCAGGGGCTGGTTTCGCGCTCCACCAGCGATTGGATCGACACGCGGCATCGCGCCTATCGCGCCGGGCAGGTGAGTGAAGAAGACATCTGCGGCGAGATGGTGCAGATCTACGCCGGACTGCGTGACCAGGAGCTGCGCGCCGCCGCCGCGCAGTATTTTGCCGGGCACATCGACAAGTACATCTTTCCCGAGATGACCGCGCTTGTGGCCGCACTGCGCAAGCAGGGCGCGGAGCTGTGGGCCGTCAGCTCCACTAACCGCTGGGTTATCGAAGAAGGCGTGCGCCGCTTCGAGATTTCCCCCGGGCGCGTGCTGGCCGCCGAGGTGCGCGTCGCCAACGGCGTCATCACCAGCGAACTGGTCGACGTTCCTACCGGGCCGGCCAAGGCCGTCGCCCTGCGCCGCGCAGGACTGTCACATCCCGATGCGGTCTTCGGCAACTCGATCCACGACCTGGCCATGCTCGAAATGGCCCGCTGCGCGTTTCCCGTAAACCCGTCACCGGCGCTGCTGGAAGAGGCAGCCCGGCGTGGCTGGGGCTACTTCCGTCCCGCAACGGTCGAGAGCCAGGACGCCACCGTAGGCGGCGAATAAGCACGCAACCGAAGGCCAGGCTGCCGCCTGGCCGGCTCGCCTCGCTTTTTTGTCATTTACACTGGTGCCGTGGAAGAAAGCTCGACCAACGCCAGTCCCCGTCCCGCCGGTCCTGCCCTTCGCTTTGTAGCTGCGGCGCTCATCCTCCGCGAGGGGCTGGTTCTCATCGGCCAGCGGCGCGCTGACCAGCCCATGGCCCTGCTCTGGGAGTTTCCCGGCGGCAAGATCGAGCCCGGCGAAAGCCCGCAGCAGGCCTTGGTCCGCGAGCTGTGGGAAGAGCTGGGCATCCGCGCCATCATCGGCGCGCCAGTCACCCGCATCCGCCACAACTATCGCCACGGCGGCGCCGTCGATCTGCAGTTCTTCGTGGTCCGCGAGTTCGTGGGTGAGATCGTGAACCACATTTATCAACAGGTCAGGTGGGTGCGTCTCGAAGAACTGCCCGCCTTCGACTTTCTCGCCGCCGACCGCGGCCTCATCCGCGACCTGGCCGCTGGCAAGCTGCTGTGATTTGACCTGCGGTAGCGCCTCAGTGTCCCGGCAACATCCCCCACAGCATCACCAGCGTCATGCCGATCACGATGATGCTCGTCCCCCACGCAATCCAATTCCAGATGCGCGAGTTCCTGTGTTCGCCCATCAGGTCAGTGCGGTTGATGAGCAGCAGCATGAGGATGATGACTGCCGGCAGCAGCACGCCATCGAGCACCTGCGAGAGAATCGCCACATTGATCAACTGCGAGTCCGGCAACAGGAGCACGGTGACGGCTCCGCCGGCGATAAGCAGCGTGTAGAGCCAGTAGAAGAACGGCGCTTCCTTGAAGCTCTTGTCCACGCCCGATTCGAGGCCGAGCCCCTCGCACACCGTGTATGCCGTTGAAAGCGGGAGGATGGACGCGGCGAAGAGCGAGGCATTAAACAGCCCGAAGGCAAAGAGGATGAAGGCGTAGTCGCCGGCCAGCGGGCGCATGGCTTCGGCCGCGTCGGCAGCCACCTGGATCGCGCCCATCCCATGCACGTAAAGCGTGGCCGCGCAGGCCACCACGATGAACCACGCGACAAGATCGGTAAAGAAGCTGCCCACCACCACGTCCAGCCGCGACGCCGCATAATCCTTTACGCGAATGCCTTTCTCCACGATCGATGACTGCAGGTAGAACTGCATCCACGGCGCAATCGTGGTGCCCACAATGCCGATGGCCATGTAGATGTAGTCCTTGTTGCGCCACACCGAGTCGGGCGGCAGCGTCACCGTGGCCTTGAGCGCGGCGTGCCAGCTTGGCTGCGAGAGCACTCCGGCAAAGATGTAGGCGATGTACACCACCGAGGCCACCAGGAAGATCTTCTCCGTGCTCTTGTAGTCGCCCTTGAAGACCAGGAACCACACCAGCGCCGCGCAGATAGGCACGGAAATAAACTTGGCTACGTGAAACAGGTGCAGCGAGCCGGCGATGCCAATGAACTCAGTGACCACGTTGGTGTAGTTGACTACCACCAGCAGCACCATGAGCACAAACGTGAGCCGCAGCCCAAACTCTTCGCGGATGAGGTCACTCAATCCCTTGCCGGTGACCACCCCCATGCGCGCACACATCTCCTGCACCACGATCAGTGCGATGGTGATGGGAATCACGGTCCACAGCAGCGTGTAGCCATATTGCGCGCCAGCCTGCGAGTAGGTGAAGATGCCGCCCGAGTCGTTATCGACGTTGGCGGTAATGAATCCGGGGCCAAGCACGGCCAGAAAAAGCAGGATCCGGATTCGCCAGCGCTTCCACATGAGGTCGGTTTCCTAAGGCAAGGTTCATTTCAGAATCTGGTCAAAATCTGGTCAAGCCAGATGTTTCCTCACTGACCATAACAGGCCAAGGCTCGCCGCGAAAAACACCTCGCCCGCAGGCCATAACCTGGCTCCGCGGCGACTCCGGCACCCGGCACATTCCAGCAAAACCAGGATTGCTGTATCTCGGAGCCACGGCCCTGCAGTGGACGCGACCCGCGGGGAGCGGCAACCTGGCACATCTCCCCACGGAACACACGCACTCTGGTTTCGATCTACAATACGCTGGCACTGATTTTTTGAGCTTGGATGCAGTCCCGGAGGAATGGCGTATGAGTTTGCTCAATGAGAAGGAAAGTCTTCGCTCGCGGCGCAGGCTGCTGGCCACGCTGGCCGGCGGCGTTCCGGCGGCGGTGCTTTTAAACGCGGGTGCGCCTGCAGCCGCTGCGCAGGAGTCCGCGGCTCCTGAAGAGCTGTTCGCTCTGGCCCGCCTGCGCAGCTACAAAAACCGCCGCTCCTCAAGCTGGGATCGCACCGGCGGCAACGCCGATTGGGTCGCCGTTGATCCCGGCCAGGCGGCCACGCTGCTCGACGTCACCGGCGCCGGCGTCATCACGCATATCTGGTTCACCATTAACTCGCCCGACCCCATGCATCTCAAGAATCTCGTCCTGCGCGCCTGGTGGGATGGCGAATCCTCGCCCTCCATCGAGGTTCCCATCGGCGATTTCTTCGGCCTCGGCCTGGGCGAGTATTACGTCTACCAGTCGGCGCTGCTGGCCGTGGCGCCCATCAAGGCGCTTAACGCGTATTTCCAGATGCCGTTCTCCACCGCGGCGCGCATCACCGTCGCCAATGAAGGCTCGGAGCGCACCCGCAGCCTCTACTTCGCTATCGACTACGTGATGCTGCCGGCCCTGCCCGGCGATCTCGGCCGCTTCCACGCGCAGTATCGCCAGGCGGCACCGTGCAAGGGCTGGACCAATGACTGGACCAGCAACGGCAGCCCCGGCATCAACGAGCGCAAGAACCTTGACGGCGCAGACAACTACGTCTTCCTCGAAGCCGCAGGCCGCGGACACTTCGTCGGCGTCACGCAAGCCGTGGAGCAGAACCAGAACGGTTGGTTTGGCGAGGGAGACGACATGATCTTCGTCGATGGCGACACCCTGCCCACCATCAACGGCACGGGCACTGAGGACTATTACAACGGCGCCTGGGACTTCGGCGGCCAGGCCTTCGGCTACCAGCACAACGGCGCGCCTTACATCGTTGATCCCGAGCGGATCGGCGGACGCTACTGCCTTTACCGCTGGCACCTGGAGAGCCCGATTGCCTTCGAGAAGTCGATCCGCGTGACCATCGAGCACGGCCACGCCAACCACCGGTCAGACAACTTCTACTCGACGGCCTACTGGTACCAGGCCGAGCCGCACGCGTCGTTTCCGGCGCTGCCCGCGGCGGCGCAGCGCGTTCCCAGGCTTTTTAGTGTTGGGGGAGGGGCTGGAGCCGCGCCGGTGGCAAATTCATAAGCTCGGAGCGCTGCTCTAGGAGTGCGCGCTTTCGAGCTCCCGCTGTGGAGTGGGGCAGAATGCCAGGTAGGCGAAGATGAGCAGGTTGATCATTGCGTCCGCCAGCAGGGCCTCCTGCTGGTGCACCGTCAGCAGAACCCGCTCGTCCACCGTCATCGTAGCCCTGAAATAGATCACGGTGCACGCTACCGATGCAGCCGCGTAGAGCATCGTGATCCCCCGGGTTCCCCAGCACTCCACCACCCACAGCACGCCCACCGCCGCTGCAATGGCCGCCATGATGAACAGGCCCTCGGCCAGCAGGTTGGCCTGCGGAGCATACGGGGTTGTGCTGACAGAAACGGGAAGCAGCAGGCGGGCGTGCTCCAGCAGCCAGCCTGCCTGCTCTGACGAGGGATAGCAGAGCAGAACCGAGCCGCAGAAAAAGTAAGCGCAGGCGCGCAGGAAGTAGTAACAACTGATGGCCGTAAGGGCGAACGACGTTTCCGTTTCGAGTCCGGCGCGGGCCGCGTGGTGAAGATTCCCAGGCCGCCTTGATCTTTTCCGTCGCGCAGGCCTGGTCTCCAAGCGCGGCGCCAGCTCCAATTGGTACTCAGTCGTAACAGGCTGCCAATGATTCACCGGTTCCACGGTTCTTCCTCCGATGGGGGACTGAGGCATGAAACACAGTTCTTAGAAAGCTTCTCCCACCGCTGTGCGGAGATGCGCTCTATTACTTTTTATGGATGTTCACACACAAGTAACCCCAAGTAAAGCCCCTATCGGTAACTTTGGTCATTTCTTAACATGACTGGAGGGATTTTCTGGTACGAAAGTAATGGGGAGAAGCTGCAGGTTCTTAAAAATCTTGGGGCTGTAGTAGCTAAGGGTTAGTGTTTTGTGGATTTATACCACTGTTTAAGCTGCTTTAGAAGGTGTGGATGCCCATCTCCATTGAAGCGCCATTCGCATTCTTTCAGAAACCAGTAGAAGTGGTCTGGCTGGATGCCATTGAAGCGTCGCATATGACGCTTGGCCTGGTTCCAGAAGTTCTCGATTCCGTTGAT
>JASHPJ010000011.1 GCA_030038195.1 Acidobacteriaceae bacterium | reverse complement strand
GCTGCTCGAGTCCATGGGAAGCCGCGGCATCGTCATCGCGGAAAACAGTGACTCCGCCGCCGGCTACCTGCAGCAGGGCTTCAAAGGCGTGGTCTTCCGCAGCGTCACGGGCCCCACTTTAGTGGAATGCGTCCGCCAGGTTGCCGCCGGCAGTACCTGGCTGCCCCCGCAGATCATGCAGCCTGACTCCCCGGCAGACGACCTGGTGGGCACCCGCGTTCGCGACCGCCTTACGCCCAAGGAGATGCGCATCGTCGCGCTCATCGTCCAGGGCTGCAAAAACCGCGAGATCGCCATCCGGCTCAAGACCACCGAGCAGGTCATCAAGAACTACCTACGCTCCATCTACGACAAGACCGGCGTCGGCGATCGCCTGGAACTCGCGCTCTTCACCATCCACCACCGCGTGCTGGCCCAGGCAGCGGCTGAAGTAGGCAGCAAGCTAGAAGCCGAAGAACAGGCCGCCTCAGGAGCCGTCGCGTAGCGGTTCTACGCGACGCCACACCTCTCAGCGCGCGTGCAGCAGGCTGAACGCCAGAATCGCCAGTACCAACAGGCTCACCACTGTGTAGAGCCGATCCCGCTCCAGCGCAAACCCCACCACCGCCAGCACCACGCGCGCCACCGGCGTGAGGATCAGCAGCACCAGCCCCACCTGCATCAGCCCCTCGGCCCTGAACTGCGCCGCCGACCGCAGAATTCCCTGCACCGTCCGGATGTCTGCCCCACCGGCGGCAAAGCTGCGAAAGCTTGCCGGCGCCGCGTGGAAGCGGGCCAGGTACAGAATTCCGCCCAACGTCACAATCCCTGCCGAGAGTAGAACGCCACTGCGCAACAATTGCCCGATGATGTTTTCGAGCCGCCGGTCGTCCATAGCCTCTACACCTTTCCCAGAATTCCGTTCACGATCATCTCGACCGCCAGCGCGAAAATCACGACACCAAACACCAAGCGCAGCGTTTTTACCTGTGCCCGCACCAGCACCTTGGTTCCCAGCAGCGCGCCCAGCAGCACGCCCAGCATCACCGGCATCGCCACTCGCGGATCGATGTACCCCCGGCTCAGGTACACGCCCGCGCTCGCCGCCGCGGTTACGCCGATCATGAAATTGCTCGTCGTCGTCGATACTTTGAAGGGAATCTCCATCGCACGGTCCATGGCGATCACCTTCACCGCGCCCGACCCGATCCCCAGTAACCCCGACAGGGCGCCGGCGCCAAACATCAGCCCGAATCCCGTGCCCACGTTGCGCACGCCATACTCCTCGCGCCGCCCATCGACCGGGTAGTCGCTGCCCAGCCGCAGCTTCTTGCCCAGCGTGTCAGACTGGACGATGTGCGCGCCATCCTCTCCTTTGGCAAGCGAAGAATACGCCGCATGAACCAGCACCAGCCCAAAGACGATGGCCAGCGCGTGCGTGCTCACATGGCCCGCAAGGTACGCGCCCACAATTGCGCCTACCGTGGTTGCAATCTCCAGGAACATCCCGATGCGAATATTCGAGAACCCTTCGCGCACATATGCTGCAGCCGCGCCTGAGGATGTCGCAATCACCGACACCAGCGACGCGCCAATCGCATACTTGATGTCCACGCCCAAAGCCAGCGTAAGCGCCGGCACCACCACCACGCCGCCACCCAGCCCGGTCAGCGCACCCAGAAATCCCGCCAGCGCCGACAATCCCCACACCACAACTGCGAACTCGAGCGCTGTCATGAATTCAATCGATTCTCCAGGATTGCTTTAGTTTTTTAGAAAGAAGCTGCCATCCTGAGCAAAGATCCGCCACGGCGGAATCTGCGGTTGCTTTTTGCGCGCTCGAATCGTCGGGAAAAAATCTTTTCTTCCCACTCGCTCGATCACTCGCCCAGTATTCGCGTCACGCCTACAGCTTTTCCGCCACGCTCTTGGCCTGTGTAAACAGATACAGATAATCCGGCCCACCCGCCTTCGAGTCCGTCCCGCTCATGTTGAACCCGCCAAAGGGATGCGCGCCCACCATCGCACCCGTGCACTTGCGGTTGAAGTAGAGATTCCCCACGTGAAACTTGCGCCGCGCAACCTCAAGCTTTCCGCGGTCGCTCGTATAGACCGCGCCCGTCAGCCCGTACTCGGTGTTGTTGGCCACGCGCAGCCCCTCTTCGAAGCTGGCCACCTTGATCAGCGCCAGCACCGGCCCGAATATCTCCTCCTGCGCAATCACCGCATCCGGCGCAACGTCAGCAAAGACCGTCGGCTCCAGGAAGTATCCGCCTTCCGCCGACTGCGATGGGCGCCACAGCGACCCGCCGGCCACCAGCCGGGCTTCCTTTTTGCCTGTCTCAATGTACTCGAGCATCGTCGCCAGTGCCGCCTTGTTGATCACCGGTCCCATGCTCGGATTCTCAGCCGGATCGCCTACTGTCAGCTTCGCCACGCGCTCACGCAACCGCTCCACAAATGCGTCGTAGATCGGCGCCTCGATAATCGCGCGCGAGCACGCCGAGCACTTCTGCCCGCTGAACCCAAAGGCCGACGCAACCACGCCCTCCAGTGCGGCGTCCAGGTCGGCATCCGCGCACACGATGATCGAGTCCTTGCCACCCATCTCCAGGATCGTGCGCTTGATCCAGATCTGACCGGGCATGGTCTTCGCCGCGCGCTCGTGAATCTCCAACCCCACTGACTTCGAGCCGGTAAAGGCGATGAATCGCGTCTTGGGATGCTCCACAATCGCATTGCCAAACGCCGCGCCCGACCCTGGACAGAAGTTCACCACGCCCTCGGGCATGCCTGCTTCTTCCAGCACCTCCACAAACTTCGCGGCAATCGTCGGCGAATCGCTCGAAGGCTTCAGCACCACCGTATTCCCGGTCACAATCGAGGCCGCCGTCATGCCGGCCATGATCGCAAATGGAAAATTCCAGGGCGGAATCACCGCGCCTACGCCCAGCGGAATATACAGCAGCTCGTTCTTCTCGCCCGGATACTGGATCGGCGGCGTCGCCTTCGCCAGCCGCAGCGCCTCGCGCGCGTAGAACTCCAGAAAGTCGATCGTCTCGCCTACATCGGCGTCGGCCTCGGCCCAGTTCTTGCCCACTTCGTAGGTCAGCCAAGCCATGAACTCGAACTTGCGCTCGCGGATGATCTGGGCCGCATTCAGCAGCAGTGACGTCCTCTCATCGGTCGATGCCCTGCTCCAAAACTCGAAAGCGCGGAGCGCCGCGGACATGGCTTTTTCCGCATGTTCCGCACCAGTCTTCTGGTGCACGCCCGCCACCTGCGCTGGATTGGCCGGATTCAGCGAGCGAATCTTGTCCTTCGTCTTTATGCGCTCGCCGCCAACGACCAGGCTGTACTCGCGCCCGAGCTCGAGCCTTACGCGCTCCAGCGCCTCGCGCATCGCGCGCTCGTTCCCAGGCTGCTTGAAATCGACAAACGGCTCGTTTGCGAACACACCCCTGGGCGTCCGCGGCTGAATAGACGTAGGAAGCACAGTAGCAGTCATAACAACTTCAGTTTAGAGCAGTTTTCCCGTTCACGCGGTATGGCCGGTGGCGTGTCCGCACGGCGGACTCCTTTTTCTCAAGAATCTGTCCAAAAACTCATCCAGGCAAAGCAAGAGCTTTGAAAGGGCACGGCTTCACTTATTTTGCGCATGGCTATAGCCAAAAGCGTAATTCAGGCGAAAATAGAGGTATGAAGCGCTCCGGTACAGCCGACCTCCCGCTCCACGGTGGACGCGTTCCCGCCTGGCTGGGCGAGCGCATGACGCGACTCGGCACGGCGATCGCCAGGCACATCGTCGAGATCTACGGCCCCTCTGCATTCCTCACCCGCCTGAGCGATCCGTTCTGGTTCCAGGCTCTCGGCTGCGTGATGGGCATGGACTGGCACTCCTCCGGCATCACCACCTCGGTGATGGGCGCGCTCAAGCGCGGACTCAACCCGTGCTTCTCCGATCTCGGCTTTACTATCTGCGGAGGCCGCGGCCGCCATTCCCGTAGAACGCCCGACGAACTGCGCGCCTTCGCCGCACAAACCGGCCTTGACGGCAAAGCGCTCGCGCGCATCAGCCGCCTCACCGCGCGGGTCGACAACAACGCCATCGCCGACGGCTTCCAGCTCTACCTGCACGCCTTCGTGATTCATCGCTCAGGAGAATGGGCCGTTGTGCAGCAGGGCATGAACGAACAGAATCGCCTGGCGCGCCGCTACCACTGGCACTCCGCCGCTGTGCGCGATTTCGTCTCCAATCCGCACACCGCCATCCACGGCCAGCCGCAGGGCATAATTTTGAATTTAGTGGACGCACGCGCATCCCGCGCACAGCAGGCGCTACTCGACCTTGTCCGCGAGCCGGTCGAAACCAATCTACAGGAAGCGCGCAAACTCATCATGCCCGCGCATCACGATGTGCGCCCCGCCGACGTCGATCTCAAGCGCCTGGGCGCAGTCCTTGCCGTCGCGCACGAGCAGGAGCTGCGCGACTTCGCATCGCTGCTGCTGCTGGAAGGCCTGGGCCCGCGCACCCTGCAGTCGCTCGCGCTCATTGCAGAAGTCGTGCACGGAGCGCCGGCGCGCTTCTCCGATCCCGCGCGTTTCTCTTTCGCGCATGGCGGCAAAGACGGCCATCCCTTTCCCGTTCCGCTCAAAACCTACGACGACTCGCTCGGCGTGCTGCGGCGCTCGCTCGACGCCGCGCGCTTCGATCACAGCGAAAAGATGGAAGGCTTCCGCCGCCTCGACCGCCTCACCCGCGCCGTCGAAGAAGATCGTGATCCACTCGCCGACTTCGCAGCCGCAGTCGCACATGAGCGCCGCATCTCACCTTCGCTCGGCGGCCAAACCGTCTTCGACGACAAACCCACGTCCGCCAGAAAACCCGCGAGCGGCCAGCTCAATCTCTTCTGAAGCTACGCCGTCTTCTGCTCCACCTGCCGGCTCTTGATCTCGTTCAGCAGCGCTTCCACGCGGTCTTCGCTTTCGAGCGCCTGGAACTTGTCTTCCAGCGTCTCCGGAGCCAGCAGCTCGCTGGCCGCGGCATTTTCGGCAGCCTGCACATGCACCTTGCTCTTCATCCGGTTCAGCGCGGCCTCCTGCCCATTGCCCACGGCCTGCCGCGCCTTGGTCGCGCGGCCCACAATCCTGGCGCGCCGGTGCTCGGCCACCAGCATCTCGCAGTGTGCGCGCGTCTCGTTCAGCTTCTGCTCCAGCTTGTGCAGCGCCTGGCGAAGGCTGTCGGCCTCATGCTTCTGGTCCTCGGCCTGCAGCTTGAAGCCGGCGGCCAACTGCTCGTGGCTCAATACGCGCTCCAGCGCGCCGCGCGCCAGGTCGTCGTGGCCCTTCTGCACTGCCAACTCCGCCTTGCGCCGCCATTCGGCCACATGCTGCTCCTGCTCGGCGCGCTTTTTTTCCAGCAGATGCTCGTCCGCAATGGCAATTGCTACCTGCGTCTTTACCTGCAGCAACTGGTTCTCCATGTCCAGCACAATCTGTTTCAACATCCGCTCCGGATCTTCCGCCTTCTCCACCAGATCGTTCAGATTGGCCCGCAGCAACGTGCTCACTCTCTCCAGCAATGACATACTTCCCTCCTGTCCCACCAAGCCCCGTGACCCACCCTTTCGGCTCCGCCGCGGCGGATTCAGACGAAAGGGTGGGAACCTGCAAACTGCACCCGGCACGAACCGCAGACTCTCTAACTCGCCGACCCATTCTGCGGATCGCCGCCGTTCTGTTCCGGCTTCTGCCGGATCGCCCGCACGTTGGACATCAACTGCTTGATGTCCATTCCGCTCAGCGCCTCAAACAGCGCCGGAACCTGCGCCGCAATCTTCGTCATGTCGCCGGTGATCTTGTTCACGCCGGCAGCGCCGTCTCCACCCGTGGACACGATGGTGATCTTGTCCACCTTGGCCAGCGGCTCGGCCATGGCGCGCACCACATCGGCCAGGTTGGTCAGCAGCTTGTCCACCACCGCCGCCTGGTTCCACTCCTGGTAAGCCTCGGCCTTCACGTTCATGGCCTTCGCTTCCGCCTCGCCCTTCTGGAAGATGATGGCGGCCTCAGCCTCGCCCTGCGCGCGAATCGCAGCCGCGCGGCCTTCGGCTTCTGTCTGCAGCCGCGCCTTCTCCGCCTCCGCTAGGTTCTCGATCCTCTGCCGCTCGATCTCCGCGCCCTTCAGCACCGTGGCGATGAGCTCCTTCTCATGGCGCTGAATCTCGGCCTCCTGCACCTTGATCTGGCCCTCCTTCTCCACCTGCTGCACCTTCACCTGCTCGGCCATCACCTGCTGCTGCATCACGTTGGTCTGCAACTCATAGGCTTTGTCGGCCTGCGCCTGCTGGCGGCGGCTCTGCTCGGCAAACTGCGCCTTTTTGATGTCGAGGTCGCGCTGCGCCTCGGCCTGCCGCGCCTGGGACGCGGTCTCGGCAATCACCCGATCCTGGTCAGCCTGCGCCCTGGCCACTGCGGCCTCGCGCTGCGCATTGGCACGCTGAATCGCGGTATCGCGCTCGGCTTCAGCCGTCGCCACGTCGGCGTCTCTCTTGATGCGCGCCACATCCGGCCGGCCCATGTTGGAGATGTACTCGTTCTTGTCACGCACTTCCTTGATCGTGAACGAGATCACCTCGAGGCCCATCTTGCTCATGTCGTCCGCGCAGGTGGAGCGCATGCGATCGCCCACCATCTCCGGCTCCTTCACAATCTGCTCTACCGTCAACTGCCCGATGATTCCGCGCAGGTGGCCTTCCATCACCAGACGGATCAGCCCTTCCCGCTGCGGCGGCGCCTTGGTCAAAAACTGCTCGGACGCGGTCAAAATCGATTGCTGATCGCTGCGTACCTTGATCTGCGCCACGGCCTCCACCGTCACCGCTACGCCCTGCTTGGTGTATAGGTCCTGTTGCGGCGCCACGTCGAAGCTCATCAACTCCAGGCTCAGCTCGCGGCAGTTCTCTACCATGGGAAAGATCACCGTGCCATGGCCCTTGATCACCCGCGGCCCGCGAAACCCGTACACGATCAATGCCTCATTCGGCCCCGCCTTGCGATACATCCTGGCCAGAATGCCAAGGATGATGATCAGCACCAGCCCTGCGAGTCCTGCATACAGAACAACGTCACTCGAAATTACGTTCATCATCGCCTTCCCGGTCCTTTCTTCCGAGAGCTTAACCGTTGATTGGTTCCGTCCATCGTCTTGGGGATTGCCGTCATCTCATTCCCGCGAGCCGGACTTGCGCCCATTGCGCGGAAACATCTTCGCCAGCAGCCCGACAAGAAAAATCCCTGCCAGCACTGCCATATTCGTAATCAGCATCGTCTGGTCCGTCATATACCTCCAACTCATCCACCAGTCTTTCGTGTCCTGAGTCTGAAGTTCCTGGCACCATTTGCAAAAAGCAACCGCAGATCCTGCAACTCCGCAAGCCGCAAAAACGCGGCTTGCTACGCTCAGGATGACAGCGTATTCATGATGCGAACTTCAGACTCAGGACACTAGAGAGCATCGTCGTTCTCATGCGAAAAACTGCTCCCTATTCCCCGTTCCCTGCAGCTTCCTCCCACCGCCGCACATACGCAATGCCCTTCTCATACCGCACCACGAACACCTCTTCCTGCCTGCCAATCGCCGATCCATCCTCTGACCGCGCCGGCGCTGACCGCACCGCGCCCAGTTGCTCATACACCAACTCGCCCGTTCCGCCCACGCGAATGGGCATGGAGATGCGCCCCACTGCGCCCACCACATCCGTCTCGTCCGCCGTCAGCTCTTTCTCATGCGGCAGCAGGACGCGCGTCAGAAACAGAAACACGAGTGCCCCCCCGATCACGCCGCAGACAGCCGCCAGCACCAGCACGACCGCGGCCACAAGGCTCCCATGGCGCGTGAGCAGATAGCCCGCCGCACCAAACCAGCACAGAAATACGGTGAGCGAAAATGCATTCCACCACGGGACCGTTGCGCCCGACACAGCCTTCAGTCCCGCGCCATGCGGGATATGCGCCGTGTGCGGCACGTGCAGAATATGCACATGCCCGCCAAAATGCCCCATGCCGCCCAGCAGCGACACCGCGCTCAGCATCAGTCCAACCAGAAAGCAGACCAGGTAAAACGACGCCCATGTCATCTGCGTACACCCACTTTCCTGCCGCGCACTCTCTGCTGTTCCCTGGCCGGTGCAGGATTCCCCGATTCCTGGCCGCCGCTTTTCGGCCTCAGCACTTCGGCCAGCCGCGGCATCAGTCCCGGCGTCTCCATAATCGCCTCGAGCAGCAGCAGGCACTCCCGCGAGTGCTCATGCTGGGCCAGCGTCAGCAGCGCCTGCTTCAGCTCCGGGTCGCGCCGGAACCGCTCGGCGCCCGAGATCAGCCACAGGTCCAGCTTGTCCTCCATGTTGCGCAGCTCACTCTGCAGCTCCGGCGAGTAGCCCTCCGGATCGTCCACCAGGTAGCCGGGATGCACCTTGAAAAACGCCGCCAGCGTCTGCCGCGTGGTATTCGTCAGGTGCGGCCGCGCGCCGGACTCGATCTGCGACAGGTAACTCTGGCTCAGCTTCGACCTCGTCTCCGCCTCGATGGCCCGCACCAGCTCAAGCTGGCTCATCGCCCGCCCCAGCCCGCGCAAACTTCCCTCCACCTCGCGCAGATACCGGATTTTTTCTCCCAGCTTCATCTCTGCTCTTTCCTGTCCATCCTCGAACCGGATTCGTTTCTTCGCCGCCATTCCATCGCAGATCGCAATAGTTATATCGCAATCCGCAATACATTGCAACAAAAATCAGCAGCACCTCTGCAAAAATCCGCCAGCAGACCGGCAAATATCTCTTAGAAAACGATTTATCTAAATGGCTGCATCCCGGGCAAAGCTCGACCCCGGCGCGAAAACGGGTGCTTCGCTACGGGCGGATCTTCGGCCCGCCGCGCCGGACTCCACCCTGGGCTCACTTCGATGGCTCCCTCCGGGAGCGAGGTTGTTGGCAGGCGGTGAGCTTCATCCTTATTCCAGCGCTTTTCATCCTTTTCCGTGGACAGATACGTCCAAATTGCTGCATAAAAGGGGGGACTCAGGATGACAACCGGACATTCTTTATGCAGCAATCAAGAAAGCCCCTGATTTTATGGAGGGGCAGCACCCTTCGGCAGGCTCAGGGCAGGTTTGAAGTCGTGTCCTGTAACAGAGCCCCCTTGTGCCCTGTTACAGAGTCCATTTTTGAAACACGCTCTACTGCGACCCGCCCGACGCGCTTTTGATAAACGCGGCCACCCGGTCGTGCAGTTGTTTCAGGCACTCGCTCCGCACGTAGACCATGTGCCCTGACTCATACCAGTCATACTGGATGTTTTTGGCCAGCGACTGCGGAATCGGCAGATGCTTTTCTTCATACTGTGCTTCGAAAAACGGCGTAGCCAGGTCGTAGTAGCCGCCGTTCAGCATTACCTTCAGCCGCGGATTCGTCTTCATCGCATCGGCCAGGTCGCTGGACACATTCAGGTTCAGAGGATTGTCGCCATGCCTGAAGTCCCAGTGCGTTCCGCCGCCCCACACATCGATGTCCGGCAGATACGTCTGCCCTGCGCCGTACTTCAGTGTCTTCCGCATGTAGTCGTTTAGCAGCGAAACATACGCAGACGAGATCGCTGCGCTCTGCGGATCGTAATCCGCCTCTTTGCTCAGCGGATCGATGGTCGGCCCCGTAAACCGCGTGTCGTAGCGGCCCGTTGTCAGGTCCTCGGCATCCTCAAAGTTTTTCTCGAACTCGCCGCCGTCCACACGCAAGCGGGCCTTGATGAAGTACGCCACCGGCAGCCCGGTATAGTCGTGCAGCTTTTCGGCGACCGCCTGCTTTTCCGCATCGCCCAGGTCCGTGCCCTCGGCCAGCGCATGCGCATACGGACCCATCGCATACTCTTCCACTTCCTTCAGGAAAGGCTCCAGCGCTGGCGGCTCCGGCGAAAGCTTCTTGTGATACCACGCCGTTGCTGCATACGTGGGCAGCGCCAGCTCATAGGGCAGGTCCACGCCCGGATTGCCTTCGGCCCCGTCGAGAAACACGCTGAAGTTGAAGATCTGCGACAGCAGAATCACGCCATTCAGATCGATCGACTTCCTGTCTTCCAGCATCTTGGCCAGCACCGCGGACCGCGTCGTCCCATAGCTCTCGCCAAAGATGAACTTCGGCGAGTTCCAGCGCCCATACCTGGTAATGAATCGGGCGATGAACCGCGCAAATGCGCCGCCATCCTCGTCCACGCCCAGGAATGCTTTGTCGGCATCCTTGCCGATCAGCCGTCCGAACCCCGTCCCCGGCGCATCGATAAACACCAGGTCGCTTACGTCCAGCAGTGTCTCGGCATTGTCCTCCAGCTTGTAGGGCGCTGCCGGCAGGTGCTGGTCGCTATCCGTCACCACGTGCTTGGGTCCCAGCGATCCCATATGCAGCCACACCGTCGAGCTACCCGGCCCGCCGTTATAGAAGAAGGTAATCGGCCGGTCCTCAGGCTGTGCGTCCTTTTTGAAATATGCCACATAGAACATCCGCGCCACGGGCGGGGCATCCGCCGGGTCTTTCGGCGCAGAGATCGCAAGCTGCGAACCCGGCAACGGCTTTCCGTCCATGCCCAGTTGCGCGTCCTGCGCATCGGTCGCGCCTACCGTGAGGATGCCGGCAGTAGCGGTATACGCAATGTGCTGTCCGCCTGCATCCACAGTGCCCTCGGTGGTCGAGTCGGCGGGCGGAGCGCTCTCCGCAGATTTGTCTGTCGCCGCAGCCTTGGCCGCGGGTTTCTCATCGTCTGCTCGCATCGCAACAGGCAACAGCAGCAAAGCCGCCGCCACAACGGCAGCCAAACGTCGGCACGCTGGACTCATCGATTTTTCTCCGGGCAAGAGATGAGCTAAAGACCCCAGTATAATGCGCAGAATTCAGGAATCAGCCACAATTCGTCTCCGATAAAGGCTGTTCGGCGCGCCTTTCTGCCCGCAACATGCATGCGCCCAGTTCCGGCCTCTGCCCTGTGCTCATTGCTTGGCAAACGGCTGCTTCACGCTGATCCGCGGCCGATTCTCTGTCTGCAACTGCCGCGAGACCGCCTCTACCTCGCGAAATACGCGCAGCAGATTCCCGCCCAGAATCTTCCGGCAGTCCTCCGCCGAGTAGCCGCGCTCCATCAGCGCCGCCGTGATCTTCGGCAAATCCGCCGGCGAGTCGATTCCCTCCGGCAACTGGCTAAAGATGCCGTCGAAATCCGACCCCAGCCCCACGTGATCGATCCCCGCCACCTTGACGATGTGATCAATCTGGTCAATCAGCGCCGAGAGCGGTGGCCGCGGAATCCGGTCCATCCTGCTTTTGCGTATCTTGGCTTCGTCTACCGCCGGAAACGGCTGTCCCGCGGCCTCAGCCTTGGCCGCCGCATCGGCCACAGCCTTGTCGATCTCCGGCTGCATCTGCTTGAGCGCATCCCGGTACGCCTGCGAAACAAACGCGGAGTAGAAGTTCACCATCACCACGCCACCCTTCGAGTCCGGTCCGCCCGAGTTGGCAATCGCCCGCAGCATATCGTCGGTCATGTTGCGCGGCGAGTCGCACAGCGCACGCGCACCCGAGTGCGACGCAATCACCGGCGCGCGCGAGATGATCAGCGTGCGGAAGAACGTGCGGTCCGACACGTGCGACACGTCTACCATCATCCCCAGGCGGTTCATCTCATACACCACGTCCTTGCCGAACTCGCTCAACCCTTCCCTGGTATGCGGCACATGCGGATCGTCGATATCGCCCGAGCTGTCTGCCCATCCATTCGAGCTGTTCCAGGTCAGCGTCATGTAGCGCGCGCCCAGCGCGTAGTACTGCCGCAGCAGCGCAAGTGAATCCTCGATCGCGTGCCCGCCTTCGATCCCCATCAGCGCCGCAAACTTGCGCTGCGCATGCGCTCGCTCGATCCCCTCCGGCGAGGTCACCAGCTCCATCTCTGCCGCGTGCTTCGCCGCCTGCTGCTTCACCGCGTCAATCAGCTCCAGCGCCCGGTGCGCGTACTGCCCCTTATATCGTCCCGGTTCCACCCAGATGGCAAAAAACTCGGCGCCCAGGCTGCCCTTGCGCGCTCTCTCCAGGTTGAAGTTCCCGCCATGCAATGGATCGTCAAGGTCGAACTGCTCATCCAGAAACCGCTGTGGCGTATCCGCGTGCCCATCGATCACAATCGCGGTGCGTTCTACCTCTTCCGGGGTCAATGTCTTCGCCCTCATCTGCGTCGATTGTGGAACGCTCCCCGCCTGCGCCCAGGCCAGCGCCGGAGCAGCAGCCAGGAGCAGTGCAAGCAACGCGTCATTCCACATAGTCTTGCCGCATAGTCTTGCCACGAGTGTATATCGCCCCGCGAGCCTCGCCCCCTATTCCCTGGCCCCTGAAATTCATCATCTCCTTTTGCTATAATGAGCAGGTTCACGTGCGGAAGTGGTGAAATTGGCAGACACACCATCTTGAGGGGGTGGCGCCTCACGGCATGCGGGTTCAAGTCCCGCCTTCCGCACCAAAAAAGATCGTGCGCTTTCCCGGTCCTGAGCCCTTCACCGGAAGCGCTATAGAAAGCAGTTAGCGCCAATGCAGATTCTCTTCTGGTTCGTTGTTACCTTGCATGTGCTGGTGTGCCTCTTCCTTATCCTGATCGTGCTCATCCAGCAGGGCCGCTCGGCCGACCTCGCCGGCGCCTTCGGCGGCCAGGGCTCGCAGACAGCTTTCGGTCCGCGCGCCGCGGCCAACGTGCTTACCCGCCTGACCACCTGGTCGGCGGTCATCTTCATGTGCACCTCGATCGTGCTGGTCGTTCTCTACCAGCGCTCCACCGGCACCCACTCCGTTCTCGAAGGTGTAAAGCCCGCTCCCACTGCTCCTGCCAGGCCCGGTAAGTAGGCGATCATAGTTCATCTCCGTTCACATCAAGCACTCCACAAATCTCTTACACCGGCGGCATTCCGTCCACTACAGGCACTCCTGCCGGTGCCTTGAACCGGAACGCATTCGCCGCCACCGGCGCATTCGCCTGCTCGCCGGTGAACGTAAACCGGGTTACCGCGCCGTCGATCTCCTGCACCTCGATCCCGGTAATCACTCCCGCCGCGGTCACTGTCAGCGCCAGCCGCGCAATCCGGTTCTCCTGTCCCTTCGGCTGCCCGCTCAGCATAAAGTCGCTGTTCGCCGCCGGAGCCAGCGTCAAATGGCTCATCTCTTTTTCAAGCTCTGTGTGCCCCAGCAGAAAGCGTAGCGGCGAGCGCAGGTCGTCCAGGTCCTTAGCCGGAATCCGCTGCACCTGCGGATCGCCGGGCGTATAAAACCACCCATACCTGCCATCCAGCAGAAACACCTTCCCGGCCGGCGAGCTGTAATCCCACCGCATGCGTCCGGGCTTGGCCAGCAGCAGCGTGCCGCTCTCGGTGCGCGTCAGCCCCAGCCCGTTATAGCTCTCGGTAAACCCGGCCTTGAGTGAGCGCAGACTGTCGTAGTGCCGGTCTACGCGCTTCGCCAAGTCCTGCGCGGACGGTAAGCGCTGCTGAGCGTTCAGGCAAACACAGAACAGCCCCGCAGCCGCCAGAGCAAAGCTGCGCATCCACGGCCACCGCGGGCTCATTGCAGCAGTTGCGTGCAGTTGGTGCCGCCTGCCGAATCGTACTTCGGCGATCCGCCAAACTGGTCCGTGCAGAAACCGCGGTCACCCGTCTTGCCCACCGCTTGCGGAATGGCGGTCAGCGTGTAGCCGGTCACGCGGTCCTGGTTATTGACCGTCACCTTGGTGCAATTTGAGATATTGAACACATAGCCCGATTTATAGCCTGAGGCAAGATCGGCCTGCAGCAGTTGTGCCGCCTGCGGCGTTGGCGGACCCGAGTTCGGATCGCCGCCCAGCGCCGTCAGCGAGCACGCATACCCCTGCGCCGGATACGTCGACTCGTACTGGATCTCGGCCTGGGTAATCGCCCGCAGCGAGTTGATCGCCGATGTGTCGTTGGCGTGCTTCTTCATCACCCCGATGGTCGGAATCGCCATCAGCATCAGGATCAGGATGATGGCAATCACGATCAGCAGTTCCATCAGCGTAAAGCCATTGGGCGTGCCCAACATCTTTTGGGAGCCGCGCGCGCGTCCGCGCCGGCCAAAAATCGTGCAGTCCATGGAATTCCAGTCCCTCACAGGAGCAGGCCAGCCGCTTCAGGCCCGTTCGTGAAAATGCTACAACGTATGACGCGTAAGGAAAAGGGGACGCTCGGGAAGGAAGGAACTAGGGAATAGGAAATAGGGAATAGAAGATTTGGACTGATGTTGGGTCGTGGTACCCCATGTTCTTGCTGGACCCAGGTTTCCTAATTCCCTTACCCGCGCCCGGACTCTCTGAACCCAGTTCCCCATTCCCTATTCCCTACTCCCTGCTTTTCAGCACTCCAGCATCTCTCTCTTCAGCTTCACCCCTTGCAGCCTTCCCAGCAGCGTCACCGCAATTCTCTCCGGATCGAACAGCCGCTGCGCCATGGCCTGCACCTGCGCCGCCGTCACCTCGTCAATCCGCGCAATGATCTCGTCCACCGGGAAGAACTGCCGGAAGTACATCTCCTGCCGCGCCAGGTTGGCCATGCGCGCATTCGAGCTCTCCAGCCCCAGCAAAATATTTCCCTTGAGCTGGTCCTTGGCACGTGTCAGCTCGTCCGTGCCCAGCGGCGTCTCCTTCAGCTTGCGGAACTCCACCAGCACCAGATCCACCACTTCGAGCGCCTTCGCCGCCGAGGTCCCGGCAAACACGCACAGCATCCCGGTATCACGATACGGGCTCAGGTCCGAGTAGATCGAGTACACCATCCCCCGCTCTTCGCGAATCGTCTGGAACAGCCGCGAGCTCATGCCGCCGCCCAGCACCGTATTCAGAATCAGCGTGGCGTAGCGGTTGTCATCCGTGATCGGAGGCGCCGGCACGCCCATGCAGATCTGCACCTGCTCCAGCGATTTCTTGTTGCGCAGCAGAATTCGCGCGCTCGGCTCGGGCGCGGAAAGCTCGTGCAGCGTCTGGCGGCCCGGCAGCGAGGCAAACTTGCCGGCCACAGCCTCGGTGAAAAGGTCATGATCGAGATTTCCCGCCGCGGAAAACACCATATTCCCGCCATGGAACCGGTCGCCGTGATACGCAAACAGCTTCTGCTGATCCAATCGCGCCACCGTCTCCGTCGTGCCCAGAATCGGCTTGCCCAGCGGATGCCCCTTCCAGAAGTTCTGCGTGAACAGCTCGTGCACCAGCACGTCCGGATTGTCCTCGTCGATCTTGATCTCTTCCAGAATCACGCCGCGCTCGCGCTCGATATCGGACGGCGCAAACACCGGATTCAGCACCAGGTCCGACAGTACGTCCAGCGCAATCGGCACGTGGTCAGAGAGTGACTTCACGTTGAAGCAGATGGTCTCTTTGCCGGTGAACGCATCGAGATTGCCGCCGATCGAGTCCATCTCCCGCGCAATGTGCTGCGCCGAGCGCGACCGCGTGCCCTTGAAAAGCATATGTTCCACAAAGTGAGAAATTCCGTTGGTTTCCGCCGGCTCGCACCGGGAACCCGACTTGATCCACACGCCCATCGCCACCGAGCGCAGATGCTCCATGCGCTCGGTCAGGACGATCAGGCCGTTGGGCAGTACAGTGCGGCGAAGGTTTCGCTCAGTATTCATGCGCATCAGATCGAAAAATTGAGAACTGCCTGCATAAGCGCTGTTTTGAAAGAGCACGGCTTCCGTCGTGCCGTCTACGCCCGCAAAAGACTTACGGGCTTCAGCCGCCGAGGGACATTTTCTCTTCTTCAACAAAAAGCAATGCAGCCAAAACTTGATTGTAGGCCAATCCGCGCCGCCACGGCCGGCGTTCTCTGCATGCGCAGGCCAAATGCTCTATTCTGACCCCAGTCATGCCCGCCGATTCCGGCCAACTCGTTCGTTTAGACGCGCCAACCACGGCCCGCGAAAGCCGCAAATCCCTCTTCGGCCTGGATACCGAAAGCCTCGCCACGCTGCTCGCGGAGCTGGGCGAGCCCGCCTTTCGCAGCCGTCAGCTTGCCGAAGCCATCTATCGTCAACATATTACGGAGATCGACGCGATTTCCACATTCCCAGCCATTCTTCGCCGCCGGCTGGCCGACTCCGGCTGGGAGATCGGCCGGCCGCGCATCGCCCAAATCTTCCGCTCCATCGACGGCACCGAACGCTATCTCGTCGAGTGCCGGAACGGGAACAACCTGCCAGCTATGAAAACCGTGGTCCCGGAAACCGTTGAAACCGTCTGGATGCCTGAAGGCGACGGTGGCGAAACCGGCGACGAATCCGACACAGAGGAGACACAAACCCTGGGCGCTCCATTCTTTCGGCGCTCTTCATTAGACGAAAGGATATCTCGCGAACCGCAACCGGCCAGTTCCTCCAGGACCAAGTCCTGGTCTCGCGCCACCATCTGCGTCTCCAGCCAGATCGGCTGCGCCGTCAACTGCCAGTTCTGCCTTACCGCCAAACTCGGCTTGGCTGCGGCGGCGGCCAACCTCACCGCTGGAGAGATCGCCGGCCAGGTCGTCTCCGTCATGGACCGCCACAAAGTCGAAGTTGGCCGCGACCGGCTGAATCTTGTATTTATGGGCATGGGCGAGCCGTTTCTTAACTACGCCAGCTTCATGGCCGCTGTCCGCCTGCTGGTCCGCGAAGTGGGCCTGAGCCCGCGCCGGATGACCGTCTCCACCTCCGGCATCGTCCCCGGCATCGAACAGTTCGCCCAGGAGCCCCCTGACCTGCGTCCCAAGCTGGCCATCAGCCTCAACGCGCCCAACGACGCGGTCCGCAGCACAGTGATGCCCATCAACCGCAAGTGGCCCATCGCGTCTCTCATGGATGCCGTGCGCCGCATCCCGCTGCGTCCGCACGAGCGCATCACCTTCGAGTACGTCCTGCTCAGCGGCGTCACCGACCGTCCCGAGCACGCACAGGAGGTCGCGCGCCTGGTCCGCCGCGCCAACCTTCCGGCCAAAGTCAATCTCATTGCCTGGAACCCCGGCCCCGGCATCCCTTACGCAATACCTACACCCGAATCGGTAGAAAGCTTCAAAGCCGCACTCGCTGCCGAAGGCATTCCCGTCTATTTGCGCCAGCCACGCGGCCGGGACATCTACGCCGCCTGCGGCCAGCTCAAGCGCACGGTCGAAGCATAGCCTTCAAAACATCCCACTCAACTCCCGGTAGCTCACCGCCTCCCCGGCGTTCATCGGCCGCGCGAGCCTATCAACAATCCCTATTGATCTTTCGGCATCGGCAGCGGCTTCACGCTCCCGCAATCCGATCCCTTGTAGACCGACGTCGACTCGCTCGTCCACTCGATCGGCGTCGGATTCGGCCCCATCTGCATGATGCCTACAAAGTGCACCTTGCCTGTCGCCGTTCCATCAGCGCTCCAGTGCGACTCGATCGATCCCTTTCCGCTCATTGCACCCGTGCATATCCAATCCGCGCTCATGCCGGTTGCAGCTTTCTGCACATTGGAGATCTGGCAACTCGCCCGTGGCGACTGCTGTGGTATGGGCGCACCGTACTTGTCGATCATCTCCTGCGTCAGGCAAACCTGCGTTGTGCGCGGAGCGCCGCCAAACGCCGCCGCTGCCTGCGGAGGCAGTTGCATCCCAGCCGGAAATGGCGACTGTTGCCAGGTCATTGTCGTCGTAATCTCATACAATCCCGGCTTTCTTCCCTCCTGTCCCCACGCCATCGAACCCAGCGCCACCACCGCCGCGCACACCACCAGCACCTTTGCCACAAGCTTCATCCGGCCTCCTTGCGCTATCGCAAAACAACATCCGTCGTCCGCAACCCACGGGACACGACCTCAATGTACAGGCACGCAACAGCCTTCCGGCATTGAAATCACGTGAAATCCCATTTCACAACGCGCCCGTTTCACGTCAGGATTAACCGGAACGGCCCGCTTGGGTCAGATCGACGCAGGATCAGCCACGCACCGGCGGCGCAACCCGCCCTAGCGACAGCAGCGCCCCGGTCACGCGGTTGGCGTTGTGCCGTACCACGCTCTCTTCGCTGGCGAAGTCGCCGGCGATACACCGCACGCCCATCTTCTCGATACGCTCGATATCCGCCTCAATCGGCGATGCACCCTCGGCCGCGTATCGCGTCAGTGTCTCGGGGGAAAACGGCGCCGTATTCACCAGCGCGCAATCAAAGATGGGCGCGCGCGTGTGCTCGTAGATCCGCTCGATGTGTTCCGAGGCCGTCAGCCCTAAACTCTCGTTGGCCTGGGTCATCAGGTTCGAGATGTAAACGCGCAGCCCCTGCGCCTGGGCGAGCGCCTGCGGAATCCCGTCTACCAGCAGATTCGTAATCAGCGACGTATAGAGCGATCCCGGCCCCACCGTGATCAGGCTGGCCCGCTCGATCGCCTCCAGCGTCTCCGGCAACGACGATGGGCTCGGCGGATCGAGCGTAAGCTCCACAATCCGCCGCCGGCTCGCCGTGATGTTGGTTTCGCCGCGCACCAGGCTGCTGTCGTCCATCCGCGCCACCAGCGTCGTATTCGCCGTAGTCGCCGGATAGATGCGCCCCCGCGTGGCCAGAATCTTCGACGCCAGTTGCACCGCCTGCGCAAAGTCGCCGGTAATCTCAGTGAGCGCGGCAACAAACAGATTGCCTACGTTGTGCCCTCTGAGCGAGTCGCCGCCGCGGAAGCGGTGGCCAAAGAGCCTGGTCAGCAGGTCCTCTTCCTCGCTCAGCGCCACCATGCAGTTGCGCAGGTCGCCTGGCGGCAGCATGTTGAAGTCCTGCCGCAGCCGGCCGGACGAGCCGCCATCGTCGGTCACCGTCACCACCGCGGCCAGATCAGCAATCGCGCCGTCCTCTGAGCCAGCCTGTCCGGGCACAGCCACGTGGCGGCGCAACCCGCGCAGCAGCGTAGAGAGCCCCGTGCCGCCTCCAATCGCCACCACGCGCAGCGGCTGCCGCGTGGTAATCGGCATTTCCGCGTCGAAGGATACCTTCGGCGGCTCTTCGCCGGTTCGGGAGATTGCAGGATTCAAAGCAGCCTTAATGATCCCCTGAATATGCCAAGGACATCGAAAATGACGCAGAATAACCCCATATCGCGCAGAGACAATCTCTTACCCGCCAGAACGGAAGATGTGGACATCCCCGCGTGGAGATTCCTTATGGAACTTCAGGATACAGCAGCTCCGTAAACCGGGGATCATCCACCATGTTCTGGAAGTCGTTATCCACCCGCGCCTGCAGCCGGTTCCTGGGATTCAGCTCGATCGCCTGCGCCAGGTTATTCAGGCATTCCTGCACCCGGCCGGTAATCGCGTCCAGCACCGCCAGTCCATAGAACGCGTAGTCGGCGCCCGGATGCTTCGACAGGATCAGGTTGAACTGCTCACGAGCGTCGTCGTAGTTGCCCGTGTTCAGTTGCGACACCGCAAAGTCGTAGTGCTCCTCGGGCGTAAGAAACTCGAGTATCGGCTTTTGCAACTGCCGCTGGCAGGTGCTGATGTACATCTGCACCCGCTCTTTCAGTTCCATCGGAGCCTCGGGCAGCAATTTTTCCAGCGCTGCCAGCGCTTTCTCATATTTGCCCTGCTGCAGCAGTTGCACTGCAGCTTGATACTGTTGAAACATCGGACCCGCCGCTGTTGCATGGCCGTCCGGCTTTGAAGCCGTGGGGGGAGTTTTTTTGCGGCTCGCAGCCGCAGTTCTGGCCTCTTGCGTCATATTTTTTTAGCGCGCACTCCTTGCCGCACCATCTGAGTCCCATTGCTCGCGGGGCCCCGGCCTGCGTGCAGGCTCAACGCTGCTTGAGCCATCTTTATACGCATAACCCCGCAAGACGTCAATGGGTCTCTTCCCGCGGCAAAGCTCCAGTCTACAGCAGCTTTCCGGCGGCTGACGCTCCAGAGCCTTTCTTCTCAGGAAAAAGACGCCTCCGCCCTGCGGCGCGCAGCCTATTCACACATGCTCTTCGTTGGCTGTCCGACGATAAATCGCCGGATTTAGGTCCGGATCGTTGTACATCTTCAGTTGCCGGTAATGCTTGAACCGCCGCGTGCCGGCCAGCGTCTCCTGCCACAGCGCATCCAGGCAGTCGGTCAGGTCGTTGCGCTGCTCTTCCAACAGCGCCAGTCGTTCCCGGTTCCGCTCTTCGTGCCCGACCGGTCCATCGTGGCGGGCTGCCTCTTCCCGCGTGTGATAAATCTTCAAGGACAGAATCGAGAGCCGGTCAATGATCAGCCCTGGCGACTCGGAGTTCAGCGGTGCTCCCGGATTCGGCAACCCGTTCCCTTCCAGCCAGCCCAGCAGAACCCGGTCCAGCTCCTCGGCCAAGTCGTTGCGCAACTGGTTGGTGACATCGATGCGCCGCTTCACGCCCGCCAGGTCCTGGTCTGTCGCATTCGGCGTCCGCGCCTCGTCCTCGATGTGCCACAGGTCGAAGTTCGCGTGGTGCTGCCGCTCCACCGCGGCCAGCCACTCGCTTCCGCCGCGTGGCCCGGTATCTTCCGAATTTGCATGCCATAACCGGTTGCACCGGTCGTGCAGCGCCGTCACCGCAATCGCGTCCAGCACCGGCGCAGCATCCCGCACCAGCGACGGCGTCTCCCGCACCTTCACCAGCGGCTCCCAACCGGCCGGTCGCCTTCGCGCTTCCAGCTTGGTATAGAGCGCGCCCAGCATCCAGCACGCCGCGATCCAGAATGCGCAGTTGGCCGCTGCCGCCGGCCACAGCGGAAACGCATGCACATTCCCGCTCAGCACAATCGACAGCAGCACGCCGGGAATCACCAGCACCCGCCCAAAAAACTCGATTATCCCGAACAGCTCAACCGGAGACATCCTGCTCAGGACATGCACATCGAACGACAAAGCAGCAGCCAAGCAGCCCACCAGGACGCCGGCCAGAAATCTCTTCCGGTATGCGAACCTCCACATGCCGATCCTTCCTTCCTTTCATCGTGGGGAAGAGATGAAATCGCACCGATATGGTAGAACTATCCTCATTCGAGGTCCAAGACGCATTTTCGCATGGAGGCCCGATGCCCGATCCAACCGAGCGGTTCCTGCTTCTGGCCAGCTATGAGAAGGGCCATGACTTCATGCGCCAGTGCGCCGACCTGGGCATCCGCAGCACCCTGCTCACGCTCGACGGCCTCCGTGACGCTGCGTGGCCGCGTGAAGCTCTCGAAGACCTGGCCTCCATGCCCTCCGACCTGACCCGCGAGCAGATTCTCAACACCGTCTCCTGGATGGTCCGCGGCCGCCGCTTCGACCGCGTCGTTGCGCTCGACGAGTTCGACCTGCAGACCGCCGCGCAGATTCGCGAGCACATGCGCATCCCCGGCATGGGCATCACCACTGCGGCCTGCTATCGCGACAAGCTGGCCATGCGCGTCATCGCCCGGGCCCTGGGTTTTCTGGTTCCCGACTTCTGCCGCGTCCTCA
The DNA here is from genome assembly GCA_030038195.1 of Acidobacteriaceae bacterium. GTDB lineage: Bacteria > Acidobacteriota > Terriglobia > Terriglobales > Acidobacteriaceae > Telmatobacter. The sequence continues at coordinate 13,192 of JASHPJ010000011.1, read as the reverse complement.
ACTACGACGAGCTTCGCGCATACATGGACCGCGTCCCGCCGCCATGGCTGCTCAAGCCGCGCACGGAGGCTTCAGCCGCCGGCATCCGCCGCATCCAGGAACCCGAGCAGCTCTGGCGCACGCTGGACGAGCTGGGCGACCGCCAGAGCCATTTCGTCCTGGAGCAGTTCGTCCCCGGCGACATTTATCACGTCGACTCCATCGTCTCAGGATCGAAGGTCATTTTTTCCGCCGTCCATCGCTACGGCCGCCCGCCCTTACAGGTCATGCATGAGGGCGGTGTCTTTACTACCCGCACCGTCGACCGCTCCAGCCGCGACTGGCAGGAGCTAACCGCCATCAACGCCCGCCTCTCGCCCGGCCTTGGCATGGTCCGCGGCGTCACCCACGCCGAGTTCATCCGCTCCCATGCTGATGGACGCTTCTACTTTCTTGAGATCGCCGCCCGCGTCGGCGGAGCCTTCATTGCCGACCTGGTCGAATTCGCCACCGGCATCAATCTATGGCGCGAATGGGCCAAGGTTGAAGTTGCCAACCTCCGCGGCACGCCCTACGCCGTCCCGGCGGCAAGCGAGAGCTACGCCGGCAGCGTCCTCTGCCTCGCCCAAACCGCCGAGCCCGATACCTCCGCCTTCAACGCGCCCGAGATCGTCCATCGCATAAAGAAGCACCATCACGCCGGCCTGATCGTCCGCTCCGACGATCCGCGCCGCGTCGAGCAGCTTCTTGACGAGTACAGCAGCGAGTTCGCCGCCCGCTTCCTGGCCGCACTGCCGCCGCTGGAACGTTTGACGCCCACTTAACCCCCAGGAGACCCCATGAGCCTAAACGAAATTCCCGACGCTGTCCAATGGCCTGAAACCCACTACGTCTTCCTGGAGAAGGTCGGCCCCTTCCTGCAGAACGCGCCAGCCGCATGGGGAGAAGTTCATGAGCTTGTTCCCGCCGTCGCCGAGCACAACCAGATCACCGGCTATATGAGCCTCTACAAAGTCGGCCCGCAGGTCTACCGTGCCGGAGTCGCCGTCGCCACGGCTCCCATCCATCTCCCTGACGGCTTGCAATACGAAAAGTTCCCCGGCGGCAAGTACACCCGCTTCATCCTCACCGGCTCCTACGCGCAGCTTGCCCAGGCCTGTGGCCGCGCCTTCGAGCTCGCTGGCCAGCTTGCCCTTCCGCTCCGCGACGGCTTCAACATCGAAAACTACGTCAACGATCCGCGCGTCACGCCCGAAGACCAGCTCGTTACCGAACTCCTCTTCCCCATCGCCTGACGCGCGCGATTCGTTCTGTCGTCCAGCACTCTGCCCATCCCGTGAGCAGGCACGAAACCCCCCTTTTCGTGCTGGGACGAATGTGGCCGGGATGGGGATGCATTCCCATCCTGTCGACGGACAATCCGCCGCGGCGGACGACAAGATGGGGCGCGGAGTTGCACGGCTCATCGGGCTGTGCTCCACAGCTTCACAAAAGCTGTGAAATCGTGAGGGTCTTGCGCGCAAGTTTTTTAGCTGGAGTAGATTTTTCGACTTCACAGTTTCACAGTCCAGGTTTGATCTTTCTCCTTCCCGGACCGCATGGAGACAGATACATATCACGCTGGGATTATCTTGCCGCGGTCTACGGCAATTATCTGCAATGCCTGAGCGAAGATCCTGTCTGCGCTCTTCCCGCGCTTGAATCAAAGAACGATTCAAGGATGGGGCACCCGGCGGGAAACCATAAGCCCTGCCCTCAATCGCCCCCTTCACACCGTACAATGCTTCCGGGAGCAAGCATGCAAAACAACTGGCAATTCCCGCACCGCCGCTGGAACCCGCTCCGCCGGAGCTGGGTCCTCGTCTCGCCGCACCGCACGCAGCGCCCCTGGCAGGGCGAAGTCGGACAGAAAACATTCCCCTCCGCCACCGTTTATGACCCCGAATGCTACCTTTGCCCCGGCAACAAGCGCGCCGGCGGAGCCGAGAACCCCACCTACTCTAGCGTGTTCTCCTTTGTAAACGATTACGCGGCGCTCCTGCCCGATGCGCCCGCTCTCGACGTTGCCGCCTCCAGTCCGCTGCTCCAGGCCGAGCCTGCCCGCGGCATCTGCAAGGTGCTCTGCTTTCACCCCGATCACTCGCTCACCCTGGCGCGCATGACCCGCGAAGAGATTCGCCCCGTCGTCGACGCCTGGACCGCTGAATACCAGGAACTCGGTGCGCACGACTGGATCCAGTACGTGCAAATCTTCGAGAACCGCGGCGCCATGATGGGCGCCAGCAACCCGCATCCGCACGGCCAGATCTGGTCCACCAGCTTCATCCCCGACGAGCCCGCCGCCGAAACCGCCGCACAGTACGACCACCTGGCCCGCACCGGCCGGTGCCTGCTCTGCGATTACCTCGAGACCGAGCGCGCCGGCAACCCTGGCAATGGCGAGCGGATCATCTTCGAGAATGCGCACTTCACTACGCTCGTCCCCTGGTGGGCTGTATGGCCTTTTGAAGTGCTGCTCCTGAGCCGCCGCCACGCCGGCGCATTCCCTGACTTCTCGAGCGATGAGCGCGACGCACTCGCCGACGCGCTCCATCGCCTCACCACCCGCTTCGACAACCTCTTTGAAACCAGTTTCCCTTACACCATGGGCTTCCACCAGTCGCCGACAGATGGAAAGGATTACCCCGAGTGGCATTTCCACGCACACTTCTATCCGCCGCTGCTGCGCTCGGCCACGGTGCGCAAATTCATGGTCGGTTTTGAAATGCTCGGCATGCCGCAGCGCGACATCACGCCTGAATCCGCCGCCGACCGCCTTCGCGCCTGCTCCGAAACCCACTTCTGGCCAAGGAGCTGATTCCGTAGCGCCGGCCTCCAAGCCGGCTGTACTGGCGACGTCCACGCCGCCAGACCTTGCTGCGAACCAGCGGCCTGCAGCGAAACCAGAGCTGCTGTCTCGCGGAGCCACTGCCCTGCATGAGAAAACGAAAAAACGAGTGGAAAAACCGGACAGGGCTGGATAAGAAATATGTCGGCGCGAAGAGCTCCAGAGAAGCGTGTGAAGGGCCCCGAAAGCACGGATTGCGGGGGCGCGGCGGCAAATGCTAGCATTGGGGCCACTCCCTGGAAAGCTCTCGTCCGCACGCACAAATACGCAAGTCAGAGGAAAAGACGGTCATGACGAGTGGCTCATGGGGCAAGTTGCCCTTGTCGCTGCGGCAGTGGAGGCAATCCGCATGAGCCAGCCTGCGCAATCCCGGATTCCTTCCATCTCCGGCGATGAATACAAGACGCTGCTGCAGATGGCACGGGCGCTCCACTGGCGCTGCCCGAGTTGGACCCTGTCTCCTACTGCGCTGGTTCACGAGGCGCTGATCAAGATACACGCCTGGCCCGATTTACCGCCGAGCGACGATCCGCACTTTATGCCGCTTGCCGCGGTAGCCATGTGGCAAGTGCTGGTGGACTCGGCGCGAAGGAAACTTGGGGTCAAAAACGGCGGCGGACTGAAATTTGTGCCACTGACGGAACGGGCGCGGCGAACCACGCTCGGCCCGGTCGAGTTTCTGGACCTGAATCGGGCCCTGGACGAACTCATTCAGATGAACCCGCGCCACGCCTTCGTTGTCATATACACCTCCTGGTTCGGGTCCACAGCCGAGGAGATCGCGGCCATGCTGAAGGTTTCGGCCAAGACCGTGCAGCGGGATCTTCGGGCGGCCAACGCCTGGTTGGCGAGCAGGGTGAACACCGGCACAAAGCAATAATTTTATGGACGGCGCAGCCTGGTCGAAGATCGTGGACCTCTTCCACGCGGTGCTCGAACGCCCCGTGGAAGAGAGGCTGGTGTTCCTGGACGCAGCCTGCGATGGCAGCACGGAGATCAAAAATGAAGTGCTGGCCATGCTGGACGAGGATCGGCGGGGCGTTTCGTGGCTCCGGCGCGGAGTGGCCGAAGCCGTTGATCAGGTGTTCGGAGACTCTCCGGCTTATGTCCCTCCCGAAAGGATCGGTCCGTACGAGCGCCAGGAGTTTCTGGGCCGGGGCGGCATGGGCGCTGTCTGGAAAGCCCTGCGCGCCGATACAGGCCAGCCGATGGCGATCAAGTTCCTGCTTCCGCAGGGCCAGTTGCCGGAGATGCGGCGCAAGCGCTTCGCCGATGAGATCAATACGCTCGCCCGACTCCGGCATCCCTACATCGTCAGTTTCCATGATGCGGGCGCTTTGGAGGATGGAACGCCGTTTTTCGTCATGGATTATGTCGAGGAATACATCCGGGGCATGCGATTTACTACCTATTGCCGCCTGCCTGGCCGTTCTATCGAAGCAAGATTGCGGCTCTTTCGCTCAGTCTGTGAAGCGGTACTCCATGCGCATCTGCAGGGAATCATTCACCGGGACCTGAAGCCTTCCAACATTCTTGTGGCGAAGGACGGGACGCCCCGCATCGTCGATTTTGGCATTGCGCGGCAGTTGCAGAATGCCGACGGGCCGGTGGACGCGACAAGTCCGGGCCTGCGGTTCATGTCGTATGACTATGCAGCGCCCGAATGGAAAAGTGATGGCCAGGTGGGCGTCTATACCGACGTATACGCACTCGGCGTGATTCTCTACGAGGCGCTCACCGGCAGGCATCCTTACAGGCAACTCACACAGGCGTCCGTTTCCACCGAGGATGAAAGCAGGCGCCGGCCTCCCGAAAAGCCTTCCGCAGCCGTTGTTCAAGGAAACTCCGACAGCCCTGAGCCGAGCCTTTCCCGATGGGAGTGGAGAGACCTGGACAAACTCTGTCTTACGGCGATGCACCCGGACCCGCGGCAGCGGTATGCTTCTGTCGAATCACTGATTCGGGACATCGACCATTACCTGAACAATCAGCCCCTGGACGCGCAACCCGCAATGCTGCTCTATCGCACGGGAAAATTTGTACGGCGATACCGGCGAGCAGTGCTGGCTTCTGCGGCAACGCTGCTGCTGGTCGTCTCGATGGCGGTCTTTTTCACATGGCGGCTGGCGAAAGAACGAAGCCATGCCGTGGCCGAAGCGGCACGCGTGCGGTACATCCAGAGCTTCATGAACAACCTGCTCCAGGGCGGCGACCAGGATGCCGGTCCGGAGGCGGACCTGCCTGTCACCGCGATGGTTGACCGCGGCGTGCAACTGGCCGGCACGCTCCATAACCAGCCGCTGATCCAGGCGGACCTGTACCAGACCCTGGGAACGCTCTCGCAGAAATTAGGCCGGCTGGACCAGGCCGAATCTCTGCTGCAAAAGGCGCTCAAAGACCGGGAATCGTTGCAGGATGAGGACCCGGCTGGAATTGCGAGCGCCCAGACTGCGCTGGGGCTCGTGTACGCGGACGAGGGCAAAACCAGGGCGGCAGAGCAGCTCGTGCGCCAGTCGCTGGATGCAATTCGGAGCCGCACCCCCGTCGATAAGCCTCTTCTTGGCCGAACGGAGTTGGCGCTGGGAACAGTGATGGTCGCTGCCGGCGAACAGAAGCAGGCTACTCCTGTGCTCGGAGATGCGGCGAAGACCATAGAAGCCGCGGATGGGCCGCATTCGCCGGAACTGGCGCGGGCGTTGGGTAAGCTCGCCGATGCGCAGATTTACACGGGTAACTACGACGCGGCCGATGCCCTCAACCAGAGAGCACTCATGATCGACCGCGCTGTTTACGGCGAGACTCATCCGCACGTCGCCGAAGATTTAGGGAACCTGGCGCAGACACAGGAGGTCCGCGGCTACTATGCCCAGGCCGAGCCGCTCGAACGGGAGGCGCTGGCGATCATGGAGAGATGGTATGGGCCGGATCATCCGGAGACGGCGCGCAAGCTGACCACGCTGGCAAGCACCCTTATGTATGAGAAGAAGAACGACGAAGCGGGAAAACTTCTTCAGCGCGCTCTCGCGATTCAGGAACGCGTTTATGGCCCGCAGCATCCGCGGGTCGCCTATGTGCTCAACGCAACAGCGTCGGTCGAGCTGGGTGAGAAGCAGTTTCAGGCGGCGGAGAGAGACGACTCCCAGGTTGCGGATATCTATCGTCGAGCCTACGGCGACGGGGACTATCGCGTGGCTGTTGCACTGGGCAATCTCGCCAGCGTCTACCAGGCGGAACGTCGTTATGCGAAATGCGAAAGTATGCTTGTGGACGTCATTGGCCGCTTCACACGCGCGCTTGGAGCCGGCAACATCCAGACGGGGATGGCGCGGGCGCGGCTCGGCATGGCGCTTCTCCAGGACCACAAATACAGTGCGTCCGTGGAGCAATCGCTGGCAGGCTACCAGATACTCAGCAAGCAGATGAATCCGGGTTCAGGCTGGGTTCAAGGCACGCGACGCGATCTCGCCGCCGCCTACGCGGCGCTCGGCGAGCCGCAGAAAGCAGAGCAATTCAAAGCCGAACCGGCAACCGCAACCGTGCGGGCTTCTAGGTGATGCTGCGGCTGCCGGCATGCTTTCCCCAGTCTCCAAGGAGACCTGGGGCACCCATTTTTCGTGCTGGATTGAGTGCCTCCAAGATCTGGGCCGCCCGCCAATCCCAACAAGTCAACGCCTCATTGCACTGTAAGCGGAATGGACACGGACGCTGTCATGGTTCCGCTTGTCGCTGTCACGGTCACGCTATAGTTGCCGGTCGTGGTGCCGGGATTCGCAGGCGGGTTGTTGCCGCTGCTCCCGCCAGAGCCGCCGCATCCGATGCACATTCCGGCAATCGCCATGCCCAGAATGACCACCAGGCTCAGGCCCCGCCACCTGCGGCGCGGCACTCCGACGAAGATCAGCACAGCGGCAAGCGCGCCGCCGCCCAAGGGCAGGAATGGATTGTTAAGGCGCGCCGAACTTGACGCCGTCGTCGAGACGGTCAGCGTTGTACTCGATGAAGAGCCCGACGAAATCTGCGCCTGAGTTGGATTCAATGTGCATGTCGGCGCATCCGAGGCTGTGCCCGAGCCTTTGTACGCGACCGAGCAGCTCAGATTCACCGTTCCCGAGAAGCCGCCAGCAGAGGAAAGCTGAATCGTGTCGGTTGCCGATCCGCCTGCGGAGCTGATGGTCAAGGAATTGGGCGAAGATGACTCCGTCACAGTACTGCCGGTTCCGCTCAACGACACGGTCTGCGGAGAGCCACTGGCGTTGTCGGTGATGGTTAGAGATCCGGTGCGTGTTCCGCCTGCGGTCGGGGTGAAAGTGACCGAGATAGCGCAGCTCGCTGCGGCAGCCACACTCGATCCGCAGGTATTGGTCTCTGCAAAATCACCGGATGTGGCGATGGACGCAATGCTCAACGCAGCCGCACCGCCATTGGTGAGCGTTACGGTCTGCGCTGTACTGGTGGAACCGGTGTTCTGCGCGGCAAAGGTAAGGCTCGTGGGAGAAAGTGTGACAACCGGTTCCGGCGGCAGATTGATCGTGTACGAGGCTATTGCTGCGGCGCTTGCCGTGTAACCGCTGGCTGTGGCAATGGCGCTGACCGTCTCCGTGCTGCTGACTGTAATCGGCCCGCTGTACTTGGTTGAGGAGGCGGTCGGAGTTGAGCCATCGGTCGTGTAATAAATCGTCGCGCCGCTCGTCGTATCGCTAATCGTTACCGTCTGTGCCGAGGTGTACGTCCCCGCCGCAGGAGAAAACGTCGGCGTAGCCGCAATTGGCAGATTGATGGTGAAAGTTGCGCTAGCCACGGCGCTGTTTGAATCGCCCGTGGCTGCGGCAATCGCGTTGATCGTCTCCGAACTGCCGACCGTAATGGGTCCGGTGTACTCGGTGGAAGAAGTCTTCGGCGTCGAGCCGTCAGTCGTGTAGTAGATCGTCGCTCCGCTCGTGGCGTCGCTGATCGTTACTGCCTGCACCGAGGTGTAGGTGCCCCCGGCCGGAGAAATGACAGGGGTCTCTGCCTGCGGGTAAATGTTGTAGGTTCCGTTGGCCACGCTGCTGGGCACATATCCGGTTGACACCGCGATGGCGCTGATGGTCTCAGACTGTAGTACCGCGATGGGACCGGTGTACAGGGTGGAACTTGTGGTGGGCGGATTCGCGCCATTGATGTTGTAGTAGATCTGGGCGCCTGGCGTGGAGTCAGACAACGTGACCGACTGAATTTTCGTGTAGTTGCCCGGCACGGGACTGAATCCTGGGGTTGCTGTGGGTGGCCGGAAAGCGACTACGTCGAAAGCCCACGGGCCCAGTTGGAATCCACCCTGGTAGGTCTGGCCGAGTTGCTGGACTGTGCCTCCACTGGGAAGCTCTTCAAGTTCGACAGTCCCCTTCGCGTAGTTGAAATCGTTGAAGAAGATGTCGCCATACACGTCTGTCGAGAGCCCGGTCGGATGATCGAGGTCCGGTGCAATAGATATTGGGGTTGCTCCGATGCCGACGAATTGCATAATTGCGCCATTCGGCTGCGCGCTGCCCGTTGCGGTGCTTGGCACGTTATAGTAAACGTTCCCGCTTGGGTCTACCGCGAGGTCAAAAGCCCAACCCCCTATCTCGACCGCACTCGAGGTCTGAAAAATCGTGCCCAGGTCGTTCACCTCTCCGTCAGTGGTGTACTCCATCAGTTCCACATGAAACGGACTGGTTATGAGGTTAGCGAAATAGACATCGCCGGCGTAGTCGGTAGCGATGCCTGCTGGATAGGACAGATTGTTGACCAGAGGAGCTTTGGTTCCGAACTTGTAAAGTGCACCTGGCACCGTGCCATTCGAGCTGTTCCAGGTCGGCGTCATGTAGTAGACGTTGCCGGCGAGATCCGCTGCTACGCTGAACTCCGAGGGAAGGATTTGGATGGTTCCACCGGAGGTGTCGAGCACGTTGCCGAGATCTGTGACCGCCCCGGCTGTGGTTCGCTCCATCAGATCGATGCGAACGGGATTGAAGGTCACATTTCCAAAGTAGAGGTTGCCCTGGCCATCTATGGAGACACCGCTGGGATAGGAGAGTCCCGACCCCACCACCGGATTGGTGTTGCCGAACTGGTCGATCGCGCCGCCGGTGGCCGATCCCCCCGGAGGCAGATTGTAGTAAGGCATTTCGATCACGTATGCTGCCGTCCCGAGGCTGCTGTCGACATAATCCGGGGCCGTGGCAAACGCCTTGATGGTAGTGCTCTGACCAACAGGAATCGGGCTTTCGTAGGGGGTAGACGCCGTGGTGGGTTGAGTTCCATCGGTGGTGTAATAGATGGCGGCGCCCGGCGTCGAGTCCGAGATTGTGACGGATTGCGCGGTGGGATAGACCCCTGGTGCAGGCTTGAATGTCGGCGTTGCGGCAAGGGGCTCCTTGACGGTGTATTTTGCGATTGCGACGGCGCTGTTTCCGTAACCTTTGGCGGTCGCGATTGCCTCAAGGATTTCGGGGGGCGTGACAGCGATGGCGCTTGTGTAGACAGCGGAACTGGTCGTCGGCGTTGAGCCATCGGTTGTGTAGTATATGGTTGCTTCCGGCGTCGTGTCCGTGATGGTGACGGAAATCAGCGAGTCGTATTCTCCTTCGACAGGATCGAAGGCTGGCGTAGCGGTGACGGTCGGATTATTGATGGTGTACGTTGTGCTGGCTACTGCGCTGTTTGAATAGCCGGAGGCCACGGCAATTGCCTCGATGGTCTCCGTGGAAGCGACCGTAATAGCTCCGGTGTACTGGGCGGAAGAAGTGGTCGGCGTCGAGCCGTCGGTTGTGTAATAGATGGTCGCGCCGCTCGTTGCGTCGCTGACCGTTACCGTCTGCGTCGAGGCATAGGTCCCACCCGCAAGAGAAAACGCCGGCGTGGCCGCGGCGGGCAGGTTGATGGTGTATGTGGCCGTCGCTACACTGCTGTTCAAGACGCCGCTCGCAACGGCGATTGCGCTGATCGTCTCCGAACTGCTTACCGTGATCGGCCCCGTGTACTCAGTCGAAGATGTCGTCGGCGTCGAGCCGTCGGTTGTGTAGTAGATCGTCGCGCCGCTGGTGGCGTCGCTGATCGTCACCGTCTGCACCGAGGTGTAGGTTCCGGCTGCGGGAGAAAACGTCGGCGTGGCGGCGGTAATTGTGTACGTTGCCGAGGCCACGGCGCTCGTCCCAAAGCCCGGAGCTGTTGCGATGGCCTGAACTGTTTCTGTGCCGTTGATCGTCAGGTCGCCGGTGTAGACGGTCGATGAGGTCGTCGGCGTGCTGCCATCGGTGGTGTAGTAGATCGTCGCGTTCGGGGTTGTGTCTCTGATGGAAACCGTGACGGATGAAGCGTATGTGCCGGATGCCAGGGAGAACGTTGGCGTCTGCGCTGGCGTGGGTTCGTTGAGGTTGATCTCAAGGACATAGGGGCAGCCGAAATCTAAGCATTCAGGCATGAAACCGATTGGAGATAGTGTCCCCCCGCCAAGCAATCCACCATTTCCTGCAATATAAACAAGTCCATTCGTGCCCAGAGCCACACCACTTCCATAGTCAGTTCCCAAAAAACCTCCCCCCCCCGCGAGGAATGTAGAGAATTTCAAACTCGAACCATCGGAATTCAATATCGTAAAAAATGGAGACCAGGAAGTGGCAGCCCCAGTCAGCACCAGCGCATCCGGTGTTGTTGGAAAATTCGGCGACTGAGTCCATCCGACCAGATAGGAGTTGCCGGAAGAATCCAATGCGATTCCTAACACTGAATCCATATCCCTAGTTGTCCCACCTAAGAGTGTGGCAAAGACGAGAGCAGTTCCCGTAGAGTTGACCTTCGCGACGTATGCCGGCTCGGATTCATCTCCTGCAGGCGCAGTCTGAAAAGCTCCAGTGGTAGCAGGAAAACCCGTTGCGGTAGTGCCCCCAATATACACATTCCCAGAACTATCCAACGCCAGCGCCCCAAGACTTGCGTTAAAGAGATAGGTGGAATACACCAACCCGCTTCCGTCCGGTTTCAATTCTGTTAATGTGGCCACACCCGGATAAGCCCCGTTTTGCGGATAGGAAGACTGATAGACTCCGCTTGTGACGGGAAAATCCGTTGACTGTACATTACCAAGGCCAATATATGCATCACCGGAGCCGTCTACTGCAAGTGCACACGCACAAATCGATCCCAGACCACCGCTTATTTCATTCTCGCCGCTTCCACCAAGGTAGGTAGAGTATTCAAGAGCTGATCCGGAAGGATTTAGCTTCGCAACAAAAGCATTCCAGCCATTTTTGTTGGAGGCGGAGTTGTTCTTTGTCTGAAACGCACCTGACGTGGTCGGGAAATCTGCCGAGAAAGTGATCCCTGCGATATACGCGTCATTAGAGGTATCCAGAGCAAGAGATGACGGCAAATCCCGACTGCTTCCACCCAGATACGTTGAATAGATAAGGGAACTTCCATCGGCGCTGAGATGCGTGACAAATCCAGTTGCACCAAAACCAGCAGGTAAGCCGGAATTGCCAGCTGCTTTGTTCGTGGTTTGAAAGGCGCCGGTGGTGACGGGAAAATCGGACGAATAGGTCAAGCCGGTGACGTACACCTCTCCAGTCGAGTTAATGGCCAGGCTTTCAGCGAGATCTCCTTCACCGTTTCCGTATGTGTTTCCAGTTCCACCAAGAAATGTCGAGTAGACCAACGCGGTACCAGCAGGGTTGATCTTTGTGACAAATGAAACGTTGTTGGGGTCAGGATCGTATCCGAGATATGCACCTGGGGTGGTAACAAAATCGCTCACATCTGTATAGCCCGTCACGTAAGCATTCCCGCTCGCATCTACGGCAATCGCGTTAATCTCGCTATTGGCCTGTGAACCCTCCGTGCTTCCCAGATATGTGACATACACCCATACTGGATCGATGACCAGCGGCAGCGAATGGTCATATTCTCCCAGTAGGAAACTCGTTGTCCCGTCGGCAAGCAAGCGGAAATGCCCATCCACTGGCTTTCTCTTGCCTGCCATCGTTTGATATATCACTGGACTTCGAAGCTGCGTTTCCCCTGCACCGGCAAGCAGGCGCAAGTTGCCATCATGTCCGAGCTTAATCTTCTTCGCGCCAGCGAAGGATAGCCGGATGGATTCAGGGTCCGCTCCTGGCGCAACGACGAAGTCGTACTCAAGCTGCCCCTGGTTGCCGTAGTAGACCAGGTCTACGCCGGGGTAGACGTTGCTGTACCGGACCTTCGCGTAGGTCGATACATCGCTGTGCCACTTGCTCGGGTCGCTGCCGATGAAATAATTCGCCGTGCCAGGGAGCTTCTGCTCGCCAGCGATTTGCGGTGACGGATTGGCTCCAACGAGCTGCATCCGGATCACATCGGCTTTGACCGCGTGCGCATTGGCCTGTGCCGGAGCGTCAGCCTTTTGCGGCTTATGCAGGACCAGCACGGCCTTATCGCCTGTGAGCAAAAGCGAGTACCCCCTGCCATGCGCGAGAAAACGCACCTGCGGGTCAGCCTGGCCCTGGTTTGCTTCGAAGCTGAGCGGGAGCTTGCCGTAGTCCTGCGCGATGGCGGCTTGTTTTGCCGGCAGCACTGAGCGGCTAGGAGACGCGCTCGCGACTGCCTGGCTTCCCGCTGTTGAAGCAACCACGATTGGAAACAACGCCAGAACCAAAGCATAACGAGGAATCACACGCATCCTGAACCTCCGTTTAGAAGATCGTTTGAGGGCAAGCCTCGGCGCGCTGCGGCCATCAAGCGGTTACCGCCGCCCCGGACGCCTTTCCCGCTTGCGCGGGTGCAGTGAATCGCCCGCCTGGTTGTCCCCCACACTTATCAATACGAAAACGGGACCGAAAAACGGACATTACTTGGGAAATGAGCGGCGGGTACGCCGGGCTGTATCGACATATAGCCGGTTGACCGCTGGCCAAGATTGTTGGGTTTTCCCGAAAATTCGTGGCGCAGGAGGCAAACCGCAGGTTCCGCCACGGCGGATCTTCGACCTTCGGCTCCGTTTGGCGCAAAAAACGCCCCAAACTCCGCTCAGGATAACCGTTTATTATTGATGATGCGAACTTCAGACTCAGGATACCAGGGAAGCTCTGAATAAGTGGTCCGATGAAGATTAAGGCACGACTCAAATCGTGCCCTTTCAAAACAGGGGCTTCATCAGAGCTTCCCTAGGCCGTATCGACATATAGGCTTGGCAAGAAAGGCCGGAAATCGGGCGTAGTACGCGGGGAATGACGGAAAGCAACCGCAGATCCTTCGACTCCGCAGGTGCAAAAAATCGCACCTGCTTCGCTCAGGATGACAAGCCCTTTATTTTCTGCTCGCTTATATGTC
>JASHPJ010000114.1 GCA_030038195.1 Acidobacteriaceae bacterium | reverse complement strand
CGGCCCGGTTCAGCAGGCTCGTCACTTGCGAAAGGGCGCCGTCAGCCACTTGCAGCAGGCCGACGCCCTCGGTTGCGTTGGTTTGGGATTGCGTGAGAGCCTGCTGGTTGGCCTGCAGGCCGTTGACCAGCGAAAGCCCGGCAGCGTCGTCGGCGCCGGAGTTGATCCTGGAACCGGAAGACAACTGCTGCAACACGGTGGTCAGGTTGTTGTTTGTATTGTTCAAGCTGTTTTCCGCATACACCGCCGCCAGATTGTTCAAGACACCCAGGGACATGGGCTCTCCTTATGCAATGCGTGGATTTGCGGCCCTTCGCGCGTGAACGCTCCCCTGATTGGAAGGCCCTGGGTAGCTGCCAACGGCTTTGAGGCCACCGCATCTGGCCCCTTCTTCGGCCAACGTCTTGTGGACTTTACGGCTATGATCCATGTGTCCGGAGCCGTACACTCCGGCACGTTACCTTGCAAATTTCTAACCTTTGCCTGCGCGCCGCCGATAACTTCTGCGAAGGAGTTTCACGGCGATGATCGAAGTAACCCGCCTCAACGGCAGCCCGATGGTGCTGAACAGCGATCTGATCAAGACCGCGGAAGCCTCTCCTGACACCATGCTCACGCTCATCAATGGAGAGAAGCTGATCGTGCGCGAGCAGCCGGAGGAAGTTGTCGAGCGGGTGCTTGTCTATCGCGCGAAACTGCTTGCCGCCGTCGCCAGGCGTCTGCCCAGCTTGGGCGAGCTGCAGCGGCTGGTTTCGCTCTCGAGCCTCGACCTTGCCGGCCAGTCCGCCGATGCGCCCAAGCAGATTGCTTCAGGCGGCGGTGAAAGCGGCGTGGCCGTCCTGCGCGATTGAGTGATAGGTTTCGGTCGGCAAGCAGTGCGACGAGCGGTGCAAGGAGCGGTTCGGAGAACGGTTCGGAGAGCGGTTCATGGATAAAGCGAGCATTGGCGGAGTTTTTCTCGCCCTGGCCGGCATCCTGGCCGGCTTGCTCATCGAAGGCGGAAACCTGTCGCAGGTGCTGCAGCCCACGGCCGCGCTCATCGTGATGGGCGGCACGCTGGGCGCGGTGCTGCTGCAGTTTCCGCTGACCACGGTGATGGCCGCATTTCGCAGCCTCGGCCACGTGTTTGCCGCGCCGCGCAAGCAGAATGCGCAGTTGATCGCCATGCTGGTAACCTTTGCCAACAAGGCGCGCCGCCAGGGCGTGGTCTCGCTGGACGCGGATCTGCAAGGCATTCAGGACCCGTTTCTCAAGCAGGCGCTGATGCTGGCCGTGGACGGCACCGAGCCTGCCGACCTGCGCAAGATCATGCGCGTCAGCCTCGATTCCAGCATGGAAGACGAGGAACAACTGCCCGCCGTCTTTGAATCGGCAGGCGGGTTTTCGCCCACCATCGGCATCCTGGGCGCGGTGCTCGGACTGATCCAGGTGATGCAGCATCTCGACAATATCCACGAGGTGGGCCGTGGCATCGCCGTAGCGTTCGTGGCCACCATCTACGGCGTGGGTGTCGCCAACCTCTTCTTCCTGCCCTTTGCCGGCAAGATGCGCATCCGCATCCGCGAAGGGCACCGCCGGCGCGAGATGCTGCTCGAAGGCGTGATCTCGATTCTGGAAGGCATGAATCCGCGCATGCTCGAGATCAAGCTTGCCGGCTTTGTAGACGACAGGAGCCGCGAGAAGACGGAACGGGCCGCATGAAGCAGCGGGGACACAAAGGCCCCAGCCATGAGCGCTGGCTGGTCTCGTATGCCGACTTCATCACCTTGATGTTTGCCTTCTTCGTGGTCCTCTACGCCTCGGCCACGGCCAACCAGAAAAAGCAGGTGCAGATGGCGGCATCGATCAACGCAGCCTTTCGCGCGCTGGGCATCTTTCCCAGCCCGGCGCGCAGGCCGGTGCCGGACGCGGGGCTGACCGGGTCGGACAAGCCACTGGTGCCGATGAATATCGTCATGGGCGAAGACGTGCTGGCACCCGCGCAGGTCAGGCAGGATCTCGAGCGCATGCGCAGTGAGCTGACACAAACGCTTTCCAACCAGGTGGCCAGCCATACGGTCTCGATCCAGATGGGTCACGACGGGCTGGTGATCAGCCTGCGCGAAGCCGGATTTTTCGCCTCCGGATCGGCAACGCCCAAAGCGGAGACGCTGCCGGCCCTGCGCAAGATCGCTGCTTCGCTGAGGAATGCTCCCTACGACTTGCGCATCGAAGGACATACCGACGACGTGCCCATCCACACCGCCGCGTTTGCTTCCAACTGGGAGCTCTCCACGGCGCGCGCCACCAGCATTGCACGCATGTTGATCGATCGGGGGCTGATTCCGCCCCAGCGCGTCTCGGCAGCCGGTTACGCGCAGTATCATCCGGTGGCCGGCAACGGCACGCCGGAGGGCCGCGCCGAGAATCGCCGCGTGGACCTCGTCGTGCTGCCGCGCTCCAAGGTGAACTTTGCCGAACCCGGCCCCTCCGGACCGGATGGCGAGTGGCGCAGGATCACGGACGTAAATTGAGCGGAGTTGGCGGAGCTAGCGATGTTAGCGAAGTTAGCATGATCAAAACTAACTCCGCTATCACGAGCGAAGCGAGGCTAGCTCCGCTGACTCAGCTACTCCACCCCTAGCACCTTCACAATCACCCGCTTGCGGCGCTGCCCGTCGAACTCCGCGTAGAAGACACGCTGCCAGGTTCCCAGGTCGAGCCGGCCGTCGGTGACGGGCAGGGTGGTTTTGTGATGCAGCAGCAACGCTTTCAGGTGTGCGTCGCCGTTGTCTTCGCCGGTCCGGTGATGCTTGTAGTCGGAGCGCGCCGGGGCCAGCTCTTCAAGCCACTTGCCAATGTCTTCAATCAGGCCGCTCTCCAGGTCGTTCACGTAGATGGCCGCGGTGATGTGCATCGGCGAGACGAAGCACAGGCCGTCTTTTACGCCGCTGCGGCGCACGATCTGCTCCACCTCGTCGGTCATGTGCACCATCTCGCGGCGCTTGCGCGTCTCAAAAACAAGATATTCGGTGTGACTCTTCATCGGCATCTCCTCAACGCTTATCCTAAAGACAGCCGTGACCGCCACCAACATCTCGACCAACGCCACCAACGCCGATGCGCTCTCGCAGCGCGGAATGGAACTGCTCGCCGCGGGCTCACCCGATGAGGCGGTGCAGGCCTTTCGCGCGGCAATCGAGGCTGATCCGTCGCACGTTGATGCGCACCACGGCCTGGTGCGCGCTCTGCGCGATGCCGGCCGGCTGGAGCAGTCCATTGCCGCCGCTCTTGCGCTCACCGTGCTCACGCCCTCCGATCCGCTGGCGCACGCGGCGCTCTCCATCTCGCTGCAGCATGCAGGACACGTTCCCGAAGCGGAAGCCGCCGCGGCGCGTGCGCGCATCCTGGAGTGGAAGATTCAGCTCCAGTCCGCGGCCGAAGAGGCGAAGGACGAGGAGCGGACACCGTGACGCGGCAGGCGGATGCCGCAAAGCGCCTGCGCAGGATGCACGACCGGCTCGCTGAAGCCTATGGCCCGCAGCGCTGGTGGCCGGCCGAGACCGCATTCGAGGTGATCCTGGGTGCTTATCTCACGCAGAATACGGCGTGGAAAGCGGTTGAGCGCTCACTGGCCAATCTGCGCAACGCCGGAGCGCTCACGCTCGACGGCCTGCGCGCGATTCCGCTGGACGAACTGCAGCGGCTGATTCAGCCATCGGGCTTCTTCACGCGCAAAGCCCCGGCGCTCAAAGCATTCATCGCCGTGCTCGACGCGGAGTTTGCCGGCTCACTCGATGTGTTGGCGGCCACTCCGGTAGACGCGCTGCGCAAGCGCCTGCTGGCGCTGCCCGGCGTGGGGCCGGAGACGGCCGATGCCATTCTGCTCTACGCGCTCGGCCATCCCGTGCCGGTAGCAGACGAGTATCTGCGGCGAATCGCCGAAAGGCACCGGCTTCTTACTCTGGAGGTGGCGCGCATCCAGTACGATGCGCTCGCCGATCTGACGCGGCGCGCCTTTGCCGGCGATCCTGCCGCCCGGTGCGCGCGTTTCTTCAACGAGTTTCATGCGCTCACCGTGGCGGTAGGCAAGGCCCATTGCGGGCGCGTGGCGCGCTGCGACGGCTGCCCGTTGGCCTATGATCCGCACCAAGGCGCCGGCACGGCGCGTGCGCGCTCGGCAGCGCGTGCCCCCAGGGCGTAAGCTGGAGACATCATGAGTCCAGCGCCGCAACAACCGCATGTGAATCTTGCCCAGACGCCCGACTACCGCGAGTCCTACGCCAACAGCGTGCAGGTGCGCGTGAGCGTGTGGGACTTTCAGCTCGTCTTTGGCCTTGCCTCCAGCGAAAGCCCTGATGAGGTGACCATCCGCAACCACCAGGCCATTTTTCTAAGCCCGCAGCAGGCCAAGGCCCTCTACAACGTGCTTGGCCAGAACCTTGCGCAATACGAGCAGGCCTTTGGTCCACTCAATCTTGAGCCGCAGAGCCAGGGATTTCCACGCGGGCCGGTGAACTGACGAGGGACGAGGGAATAGGGACTGAAAAGCTTTCCCGGCTTGCTGCCGTTTTTCTTGTTTTTTTGAAGGAGCGGAGTGGTGCGCTTCAACAGAATCTTCAATCCCTGGCCAGATGCGCCGCTGCCGCTGTGGATGATCTTTCCGGTGGTCTTTGCCGCGCTTTACGCCAGCCACTTTGCGCTGCTGCGGGTTCCTTACTACTGGGATGAGGCGGGCTATTACATTCCGGCGGCGTGGGATTTTTTCCGCACCGGCTCGTTGATTCCCATCACCACGCTCACCAACGCCCACCCGCCGCTGCCCAGCGTTTACCTGGCGCTGTGGTGGAAGTTCTCCGGCTTTTATCCCGAGGTAACGCGCGAGGCTGTGCTGATGGTGGCCGCGCTGGGGCTGCTGGGCGTATGGCAGCTGGCGATGCGCGTAGCCGGAGTGGCTTCCGTCGCCATCTGGACGACGGTGCTCACCGGCGTCTATCCCATCTGGTTTGCGCAGAGTTCGCTGGCCCATGCGGACATCTTTGCCGCCGCGTGCTCGCTGTGGGGGCTGGTGTATTCCCTGCCCGCGCGCAGCCGCAATCCGCTGGCGGCGGCCTTGTGGTTTGCCGCCGCCGCGTTGTGCAAAGAGACGTCGGTAGCCATTCCACTGACGCTTGCAGCCATCGATCTCGTCGAGGGACGACGTCAGCCGGTTCCGGCGCGCGCAAGGCTTTGGCGTCAGGCGGCATGGCTTGGCGCATCGGTGCTGCCGCTTACGGCATGGTACGCCTACCACTACGCGAAAACCGGCTTTTTCTTCGGCAATCCCGCATACCTGCGCTACAACGCCGAGAGCACGCTGGCGCCGCTGCGCATTCTGGCCGCCTTCGGGCATCGCATTCTGCACCTGACAGCGCACATGAACCTCTTTGTCCCAGTTACCATGGCGCTCTCTGCGCTGCTGCTGGCGCCGCTGCCGGATGCGGAAGGCAATGAGCGCGCCGCCATCGACCGCGCCGTGCTTCTACATATCTTCGTGCTGCTTCTGGTGGAGGCGCTGCTGTTCAGCGTGCTGGGCGGTGCGCTGCTCACGCGCTACCTGCTGCCCATGTATCCGCTGGTGCTGCTGCTGGTAACCACCACGCTTTACCGGCGCGTGCCGTACTGGCAGGGGCTGGCGCTGGTCTCTGCCGCGGCGTTTATTGCCGGGCTGTTCATCAATCCTCCCTACGGCTTCGCTCCGGAAGACAACCTCGACTACGCGCGCGTCGTGCGCCTGCACCTGGCCGGCATTGCCGAGCTGACGCATCGTTATCCGGGGGCCACGGTTTTGACGGCCTGGCCCGTCTCCGACGAACTGACGCGCCCCGAGCTTGGCTACGTGAAGGAGCCGTGGGAGGTCTGCCGCATCGACGACTTCACCGTCACGCAGATTGCCGTAGCCGCCGGCGAGCCGGAGAAATACTCCACCGCACTGGTCTTCTCCACCAAATACGATCCGCCCCGGCCGCTGCTGAGCCTGGGCCCGGCCAGCAAGGCGCTCGACAAGCGCTACTTCGGGCTGCACTACGATCTGCCGCCCGAGGCCATCGCGCAGCAGTTGGGCGGCACGCTGGTGTGGAAGCGCGACGATCACGGCATGTGGATCGCCCTCATCCGCTTCAATCGCGCGATCGAGGCGCGGATGGAAAAGCAGAATCAGCCGTGGCGTGTCCGGTAGCTACCGGTGCTGCGTTCAGCTTTTTCTGCAGGAACTCGATGATCAGATAACCGATGAGCGCTGAAAACAGCGCAACGATAAAGTTTGTGCGCGTAAAAATGTCATATGAGCGCGACGAAAAAAGGTCTTTCCCGCCCCGGACGCACGGTTGAACTCGCCCATCAGCAGGTTTGAATAGAAGAGAAAAAGGATAAAGGCAGCTTCAACCAGCGCTCGCCAGGCCGGGGCAAATCTTCGCCGGGGCGCAGAGCCTGTGGCCATGGCCACACCATAATTACGCCCTGCCCTGCCGCCAACGGATTTCGGCCCGGTTCCGTTCGAGAGTGTTTCAACGCCTATAATCTCCTGTTGTGCCAAAATTTTTTTCATCCTGCCTGTTTCGCATCCAGCGCTGCTCCAGAAACACAGCGCTGGTTCTCGTTTTTGCTCTCTTTTCGATCGGCATGCACGCACAATCGCCTGCGGACGGTGCACCCCCGTCGGCCGATCGGGGACGCATCCTGCTGGTTCTGCCCTTTGACAACCAGACCGGTCAGCCCAGCCTGGAGTGGATCCGCGAGGCCGCCGCAAACCTGCTCGGCAGCCGCTTTGCCTCTGCCGGTTTTGCGCCCATGACCCGCGCCGACCGCATGTATGCGCTTGACCACCTGGGACTGCCGCAGAGCTTTCAGCCCTCGCGGGCCAGCGCGCTCAAGCTGGCGCAGACGCTCGATGCCGACTCGATCGTGGTGGGCAGCTTTTCCACGGACGGGACGCAGATTGTAGCCGAGGCCCAGGTGGTGGACGTGCCACGTCTGCGCATGAGCCAGCCGGTGCAGGCCCGCGGAGAGATGCGCGCTATGATCGCCGTCTTCGACTCGCTGGCCTGGAAGGTTACCCGGCAGCTCGATCCCTCCTTCAGCGTGGCCGAGGAGACGTTCATCGCCGCGGGCAAGAACCTGCGCCTCGACGCCTACGAGCAGTACATCCGCGGCATTACCGAGCCCGACCATGACGAGCGCCTGCGCCATCTTGAGCAGTCTGTAAAGCTCAGTCCGGACTTCGGTCCCGCCTGGATGGCGTTGGGCCGCGAGGACTACCAGGGCCAGCAGTACGACCAGGCTGCGCAGGCCTTTGCCCGCGTGGACCGCGATGGTCCGGATGGGCTCCAGGCCGGCTTTTACCGCGGCCTGTCGCTGCTCTTCTCTGGTGACTACCCGCACGCCGAGCAGGCCTTTGCCCAGGTGGCGCGGATACTTCCGCTGGCTGAAGTGCTCAATAACCAGGGCGTAGCCGTGAGCCGGCAGGGCCACGACGGCACCGCGCTCTTTGTCCAGGCAGCTTCTGCCGACCCCAACACAGCCGACTACCACTTCAATCTCGCCGTCAGCCTCAAGCGTCACGGCAAAACCGACGCCGCCTTGAACGAGCTGGCGCAGTGCCTGAAACTCCGCCCCAACGACAGCGAAGCCCAGTCCTTGCTGGCTGCATGGAAGACCCCGGCAGTTGTGACGGCTTCGACAGGCGCCGACCCGGCAGCGGCTCCAGATCCGCTGGAGCGGATCGTGCGCACCTTCGATGCGGTGGCCTTCCGGCAGGCGTCGCAGATGCTCGACCAGATGAACGCAACGCGGCTGGCTGCGCTGTCGCCCGGTGATCGCGCGCAAAAGCTTTCGGCGCAGGCTAAAGACTACCTTGACCGCGGACTGCTGCTCGAAGCCGAGCGGCTCTACCAGTCGGCGATTGCCGCCGATGGACAGGCAGCGGAAGCGCATGCCGGTCTGGCGCTGGTGCGCGAGCGGGCCGGCGATGCGGCCGGAGCGCGCAAGGAAGCGCATGCGGCCCTGGAACTGTCGCCGTCGGCGGATGCGTATCTGGTGTTGTGCAGGCTCGACATGGCGGAAAATCATTGGAGCGAGGCCAAGGACGACGCCGGCAACGCTCTCCGGCTGGACCCGTCCAGTCAGGCAGCCCAGGAGTTGTTGCGGCAGATCGAGGAACGCACCGGCCAGGGCAAGTAGGGCCTTGCCTGTGGCCCTGAAGGAGCAAGGTATGCTTCAGCGCGCTTTCGGGTTTACGCTTTCCGTCGCAGCAGCCCTTCTGGCTGCGGGAACTCTCGTGGCGGCTCCGGCGCCCGCCGGGCAGCCGCTGGTTGAGAAGTTTGTTCTCGACGATACCATTCAGCCGGTAACCGCCGACGAGCTGAGCCGGGCCATTGCGCGCGCCACCGCCGACGGAGCGCAGGCGCTGCTGATCCAGATGGACACGCCGGGCGGCCTGGTGGACTCGATGCGCTCGATGGCCGGCGCCATTCTTGGCTCGCGCGTGCCGGTGATCGTGTATGTAGGCCCTTCGGGCGCCCGCGCTGGGTCGGCGGGCTTCTTCCTGCTCGAAGCGGCCGATGTGGCTGCCATGGCCCCGGGCACTGAGGCAGGCGCGGCGCACGTCGTCTTCGAGATGGGCAAGCCTGATGCCACCGAGATGCAGAAGGTCGAAAACGACGCCGAGGCCTTTCTGCGTTCCTACGTGACGCGGCGTAACCGCAACGTGGATGCCGCCGCCGCGGCCCTGCAGACCTCGCACTCCTACACCGCCGAAGAAGCGCTGAGCCAGCACCTGATCGATCTCGTCGCCAACAACGAATCGCAGCTTCTAGCCTCGCTGGACGGCCGCCAGATCACGCGGCTCGACGGCAGCCGGCAGACGCTGCGCCTGGCTGGAGCGCGCATCGAGGTGGTCCGGCCTACCCTGCGGGACGACTTGCTGGACTGGCTGGTCAATCCGAATATCGCGCTGCTGTTCCTGGTGGGTGGGGCCTTGCTCATCTATCTTGAGTTCAACACGCCGGGCACCATCGTTCCCGGCGCGCTGGGCACCCTGATGGTGCTGCTGGCCATCTTTGCGCTCGGTCTGCTGCCCATCCGTTACACCGCCGTGCTGCTTCTGGTGGCTGCGCTGGTTCTCCTGCTGCTCGAGGCCAAGTTCGGCGGCCATGGCGTGCTGGCGATTGCCGGCATCGTCTGCCTGGCCTTCGGCACGCACACCCTGGTGGCCGCGCCCATTCCACAGATGGCCGTCAACCCGTGGGTCGCCTTTGCCATCAGCGCAGCCTTCGGCTCGATTACCGTGTTTCTTCTCCGCCTGGCCGTGCGCGCGCGGCGCCGCAAGGCGCGCATCGGCGCCGGCGCTCTGGTGGGCTCGCATGCCACGGCGATGGAGCCGATCGATCCCGAAGGTCACGTCCTGGTGGAAGGCGAGATCTGGCGCGCCGTCGCCAGCCAGCCTGTTCCGGCCGGCGCGCCGCTGCTGGTCACCGGTTACGACCAGATGGTGCTACGCGTGGAGCCGGTTTCTCAAGCGCGTGCCTCCACTACGCCGGCCTAGCCTGGGCTGGAGTACAATCCCTGCTGAGTGAGGTAGGCCCATGTTCGATCTGTCGATACCGGTTCTGATCTTCATCGCGATTATCCTTCTCTACCTGTTCAACTCTATCAAGATTCTGCGCGAGTACGAGCGCGCCGTCATCTTCCGCCTGGGCCGCGCGCTGCCTGCGCCCAAGGGGCCGGGCATCATCCTGGTCTTCCGGCCCTTCGACCAGATGATCCGCATCTCCCTGCGCCAGGAAGTGCTGGAAGTGCCGCCGCAGGATGTCATCACGCGCGACAACGTCACCATCAAGGTGAACGCCGTCGTGACGCTCTACGTGGTCAATCCCAATGACGCGGCCATCGAGGTGGCCAACTACGTCTACCAGACCTCGCAGTTCGCGCAGACCACGCTGCGCTCGGTGCTGGGCGAAGTGGAGCTTGACGAGCTGCTCAGCCATCGCGACAAGCTCAACCTGCGTATCCAGACCATCATTGACCAGCGCACCGAGCCGTTTGGCGTGAAGGTCGTCTCGGTGGAAGTGAAGCAGGTGGAC
Organism: Acidobacteriaceae bacterium; assembly: GCA_030038195.1. Lineage (GTDB taxonomy): Bacteria > Acidobacteriota > Terriglobia > Terriglobales > Acidobacteriaceae > Telmatobacter. Next base: position 32,194 of record JASHPJ010000114.1, on the reverse strand, counting down.
CTGCCCGAACAGATGCTGCGCGCCATGGCCAAGCAGGCTGAGGCCGAGCGCGAGAAGCGCTCCAAGATCATCCACGCCGAGGGCGAGTACAGCGCGGCGCAAAGGCTGGTGGACGCCGCGCAGCTCATGGCCACGCAGCCCATGACCCTGCAACTGCGTTACCTGCAGACGCTGGCCGATATCGGCGTGGAAAAGAACACGACCGTCGTCTTTCCGCTTCCAATCGAGCTGCTCTCGCTGCTGGCCAAGGCGACAAGCGAGCCCAGGCCGGCCGCCGGTCAGTAGCTGTTGATGACCAATGCCGCGCGTCCGTGGTCGAATAAGCAAGGTTTCGGCGCAAGGGGAGGAGCATCTTTAGAAGAGAGAAAGAAAATCGCTCGTTTTGTTCTGCAAACACGGTGAGAGGGAAGGCGCATGAGGGGAGTCTTTGACGACAGGGAACTGGAGCCCGCGCAAACCAGGCGCGACACCGAGTTGACTTTGGGCTCGGGAACGCTGCTTACCATCTTCTTTGGCCTGGTGCTTCTCTGCGGGCTGTGCTTCGGGCTGGGATACGCCGTCGGTCATCACGGCGCGCAGCCCTCCGTGGCAGCCGCGCAACCGGCTGCCGCGCCGCCGGCCGAACCGGGCAGTTCGCTCTCCAAGCCACTGGCCACCGAACAGGCTGCGCCGGCCCCGTCCACTCAACCGGCCGGTGCCCAGACGCCGCCCGCAGACGCATCCGCACCCACGCCCGCTGCGGCAGCCGCGCAGGCTCCGGCCATTCCGGTTCAAGCTGCCGCAGCGCCCGGCCAGCCATTGGTTCATCCTGCTCTTGCGCCCACTCCCGTGGCCGGCCAGGCAGTTCCCGCAGCGCCGGCCGGCGGACTGATGGTGCAGATTGCCGCCGTCTCCAACACGGAAGATGCGGACGTGCTGACCAGCGCACTGCGCAAGCGCGGCTACGCGGTCACGGCGCGCCGCGACCCGGCCGACAACCTGATCCACGTGCGCATCGGCCCATTCGCCACGGTTGCCCAAGCCAACACCTGGAAGATGCGGCTTCTCAACGACGGCTACAACGCAATCGTGCAGCAGTAACCCGGTCGATCTTACGCGCGCATCCACTCCGGCAGCCCCGAAGCAATTGCCGCGCGCACCGCTTCCAGCAGCTCCTCGCGCGTTGCGTAGTTGTCGGGATAAATCGGCGGGTGAAAGATAATGTGCGCCGTTCCGGGACGAATCCGCAGGCTTCCTTTGGCCATCATCGCTTCCGTCCCGTGGATCGACACCGGGATGCACGGCGCGCCTGTCTCTTTCGCAAGATAGAACGGCCCTTTCTTGAAGGGCAGCATCCGTCCGTCACGCGAGCGCGTGCCCTCCACGAAGGTTGTGATGTGCAGTCCTTTTTCAAGTACGCGCCGCGCCTGCGCAATGCTTTCCTGCGCGCTCTCCACGCGGCCGTCGCGATCGACGGGAATGAACCCGCCCAGCCGGAATGCATAGCCGAGCACGGGAATCTTCATCAGCGGGCGCTTGAGGAATGCCGATGTTCGCCCCGGAATGCGCGGGATCAGCACCGGCGGATCGAGATTCGAAACATGATTCGACATGAAGATACACGAAATATGCGCGGGGATCTGCTCGCAGCCCTTCATCTCGACGCGGATTCTGCCCAGCACGAACGCCGTGCGCGTGATCTTCTGCGCGAAGTTGTAGAGCGCCGTTGCGTCGCCTGTCAGGACAGTCCACGGGATGAGCACGATGGCGGCCGGAATGCCGAGCGCCAGCATGGTGGCGAGCAGGACGAGCGAAGCAATCATGTGCGACTCTCACCGCGCCGTTTCGCCTGCCGCCTGAAAGCGTTCCCTGAGGCGCGCTGGCAGTTTTTCATAGATGCCGTCGAATCCGCCATTGGACAGAATGGCCACAACGTCGCCGGGCGCAACCTGCGGAGCGATGCCGCTGGCAATCGCGTCTGCGTCGGGCAGCAGCTCCGCGGGAGTTCCCTCTGCATTGAGCGCCTGCACCACATCTTCAGGGTGCAGGCGCTCGGCATCGGGGATGCGCTGCTGCTGATACACGCCGGCCAGCACCACGCGGTCCGCAAAGCGCAGGCTGTTGACCAGGTCGGTCTCAAGCACTTTGCGCCGCAGCGTGTTGGAACGCGGCTCCAGCACGGCCCACAGCCGCGACTGCGGATAAACCGAGCGCAGCGCGCGCAGGGTTTCGCGAATCGCCGTAGGGTGATGCGCAAAATCCTCGATCACCGTAACACCGCCGATCTCCGCGCGCACCTCCACCCGCCGCTTCACGCTCTTGAAGCTTGCCAGGGCGGCGATGATTGCGTCCTTGCTCACGCCCTGCCCGGCGGCCAGCGCCGCCGCAGCGGTTGCGTTGAGCGCGTTGTGCTCGCCGGCCAGGCCCATGCTCAGCTCGGTCCACAAGGCGCCGCCGTGCCACACCTCCCACCGCGTACCGCCTGCTTCATGATGCAGGTTGCGAATCTGCCAGTCCGCGCTCGCGGAGAATCCATACCGCTCCACCCGGCACAGCGCCCGCTCTACGCACTCGGTCACGTTGGCGCTGCCGTCGTAAGCCACGATCAGGCCGCGTCGCGGGACGAGATTCACGAGGCGCTTGAATGCCGTCTTCACCGCTTCAAGATCGGCGTAGATATCCGCATGGTCGAACTCAACGTGGGTGAGAATCAGCGCATCGGGAAAGTAGTGGAGAAACTTCGGCCCTTTGTCGAAAAAGGCCGTGTCATACTCGTCGCCCTCCACGATGAACACCCGCGTAGGCCGTAGTTGAAAACTGGATCCAAAGTTTTCTGCCACGCCGCCGATCAGAAACGATGGCTCGAGCGCGGGCGTTTCCCGCGATGCTGCCTGGTAGATCCAGGCCAGCATGCTCGTGGTGGTGGTCTTACCGTGTGTGCCGGCTACTACCAGCGGCTCGCGGCCCTTGAGGAACTCGTCGTGCAGCAGCGCCGCCATCGATGTGAATGGAATGCGCTCGTCGAGCACACGCTCTACCTCAGGATTACCGCGTGAAAGCGCGTTGCCGATCACCACGAGGTCCGGCGCAGGCTCAAGATTTGCCTCCGCATAAGGCTCCATCACTGGAATGCCAAGTTTACGCAGCAGGTCGCTCATGGGAGGGTACGCCGCCTTGTCAGAGCCGGTGATGCGGTACCCTTGCAACTGCAAAAGCCCGGCCAGCGAGGCCATCGCCGTACCGCAGATGCCGCTTAAGTGAATGTGCCTGGGTAACTGGGTCATGCCGCTACCTGCGGCGCAAGCAGGTTCAGCCACGTCTCTTCGCCAGCCATCAGCTCCGCCTCCGCGCCGAACCGCAGCGTTACGTTCTGCCGCGAAACATGCCCACTGCGCAGGCCTGTCGCGATCGGTCCCTCGAATCCGTCGAGCGCATTGAGAATCGCCTGTTCCAGCAGCTCCGGCGCCGCGCCGGCTGAGACGCAGTCCAGCATCTCGCCGAAGACGACGCCCGGCACGCGGTCGAACTTGCCCGCTACACGCAACTGCCATAGCATGCGGTCGATCTGATAAGGCTTCGCGCCCACATCTTCCAGGAACAGCAGCTTGCCTTCGGTCTGCGGCTCCCATGGCGTGCCCAGCAGCGAGACCAGGATGCTGAGGCAGCCGCCGTAGAGCGTTCCACGCGCGCTTCCCGGTTTCAGTGCGCGCAAGCCTTCTTCCGCGCCAATGCTGCATGATTCGCCCTGCAGCGCAGCGCGAAAGCTCGGCAGATGCACGCCGTCTTCAAGATAAAAATCGGCAGCCAGCATCGGCCCGTGAAAAGCGATCAGCCCGATCTCGTCGAGCAGGCGCAGTTGGATGCCGGTCAGGTCGCTGTATGCGAAGAATGGCTTCGGATTGCCGGCAATAGTCTTGAGATCGAGGCCGTCGAGCAGATAGTTGGCTCCATACCCGCCGCGCAGGCCCATCACGATGCTCGTGGTTTCGTCTGCAAACGCCGTGTGCAAGTCTGCCAGCCGCTGCGCGCGCGTTCCGGCAAAGTAAAGCGGCCCGCGCTCCGCCGCGCTCACGCCGAGTTTCGGCTGGTAGCCCAGCATGCGGAGCGCCGTAAGCCCGCGCTCAACGCGTTCTTCCCTGGCAAAGCTGGCCGGTGCAATTACGCTCACGCCTGCGCCAGGCACGACGGGCAGAAGCTTGATCGGGCGCGTGCCGCTGGCCATGCTCAATACACCTCGCCGCGCGCGATCAGGGCGGCCGGTCCGGTCAAGTGCAACTCATGGTCCGGGCCTTCCCACGCCACCGCCTGCGTTCCGCCCGGCGCAGCAACGGTAAGCGGAGATTTGCATCCGTGCATGGCAATGGCCGCTGTTGCCGACGCCGAAGTGCCCGTTCCCGAAGAAGTGGTTGGTCCCACGCCGCGCTCAAAGATGCGGATGTGGATCTCGCGCTCATTGATCCTGCGCACAAATTCCACGTTTGTCTGTCCGGGAAAGTCTTTGTGTGCGCAAATCTCCGCGCCAATCGTCTGCCACGGTCTTTCAGCAACCGTGAACTCCACATTCTCCACTGCGATGACAAAATGCGGATTACCGGTGGAGACTTCAGTGCCTGCAATCTCTGTGCCGTCGGCCAGCGTTACAGTGCGCGGCGCGAATTGGGGAATGCCCATGCCGGTGGTCACGTCCACGGCAAAGCCGTCGCCGCTGCGCACCCCGTTCACGCGGCATACGCGCAGGCCCGCATCTGTCTCGATGGAAAGATTGTCGCCTGCCTGCGCGCCCAGAGCTTCGGCCATCCACGCAGCCACGCAGCGCGTGCCGTTGCCGCTGATCTCGGCGGTCGAGCCGTCGGCATTGTGAAGCCGGATGCGGCCCGAACACGGGCCCGTCCAGCGGAAGAACTCGATGCCGTCAGCGCCCACGCCGGTGTTGCGCGCGCACAGGCGGCGCGTGAGCGCGGCCCGGTCCTGATCCGCAGCGGCGTCTTCTGTCACGATCAGAAAATCGTTGCCACAGGCATGCGCCTTGGTAAAAGGAATCAATCGTCCTCCGGATTGCTGAAAAGGTAGCGTGCGCAAATGATTGGCGCGGACATGCAGGTTCCTTGCCCGATGCTATCACCGCATGCGCAGTGTTGTTGAGGCTCGATGCCGTCTACTGCCGCCTCCATGTAGCGGAGATATAGATTGTTCCCGATGCCTGGCCCCTGGCCGTGAATCGCCCGACGGCCGTAAGACCGGCAGGGTGCGCTTTGACTGCCCGGTCAATCTCGTCGCCGTCAAAGGCCAGAACGATGGCCGCGTGAGACGCCGGCGCGGCCAGCGCGTCCCGATAAAGGGACTGATCGCTCTCATTGATCGTCTGCCGCAGCGGAATACCGGTGAACGCGACCAGCTCCGGATAGACTGAGGTATTCATCAACACGGGACCGCCCGGCCGCTCGGCAACGAGCTTTCGCAGCAGCGGCGGAATGTTCTCGTCAAAAGGCCGGCGGGCATCAATGTTCTTGGTGCCTTCCACGTAGACCAGCGGCCGTTCGCGCACCATGGCCCAGGCGTTTACGCCGAGCAGCGCCGCAAGCATGCCGGCTGCGATCTTCGCCCATTGCGGCTTGCATGCGCGCGCCGCGGCCACGGCAAGCTGTGCAATGAATCCAAGGCCCAGCGCCAGCGCCGGCAGTAGTTCGAGTCCGTAGCGCGTGTTGTACCAGGAGTGCGGCCACCAGGGCGGAATGAAGATGGGCACCGAGCCATAGGCCACCGAGTACGCGTAGAAGGGGACCGGAATCCACAGGATCAGCGTCCACGGGAAGGCGCGGCGTCGCGCTCGAAGCCACGCACCGGCTGTGCCGAGCACGCTCAATGCAAGCGCCAGGTTGCCCCAGGCCGCGGCTGCCGCGTCCATCTCCGCGACCTTGACGAAAAATTTGAGCGAGACCCACGGATTATGCCAGCCCGGATGCGGTGGACCCGGCCCATGCGCCGCGGTGCGCAGTTCGATGGCTTTTGCCGAATAGGGTCCGCGCGCAAACTCCAGCCAGTCGCCAAACTGGGTTGCGTTGTAGATGAGCCACAACGCGGGCGCAGCCGCCAGGGCCGCGCTGCAAAGCCAGAAGCTCGCGGAGCGCAGCTTTCTGTGGCGTAGCCGTGTAACGCCCATCGCGAGCCATGCCAGCAGCGCAATGACCCACCCGTCGTAGCGCGTCCACACTGCGGCGATGAGAACCACGACGATCCAGATCTGCAGACGGCCGGCGCGCTTCGCATCGGCATCCAGGCTGGCGCGCCATTCGACGAGCAGCTCGGCGGCCCAGATCATCTCGCAGACGAAGAGCGGTTCGGTCATCGCCGTGGTCTGCAGGTAGAGCAGATTCGGATTGAGCGCGAGGAACGCGAGCGCCAGCGCCGCAGCGTGCAGCGGCAGCCAGCGGCGCGCCAGGCGGTAGAGCCCGATGCAGCTTGCCAGGTATGCAAGCGCTGAAGGAATGGTGCCCGCAATCCCATTGGCCCACCACGCATACACCTGCACAAAGGGAAGCATGAGCAGGTGCGGCAGCGGCAGCCACACCGATCCAAGCTCGGCGATAGAAGGAAAGCGGCAGTCGATCACGCGCCGCGCGATGTGCAGATGTGCGACGGCGTCGCCATAATTGAGAATTGCGTTGTTCTTCCAGCTCCAGGTGATTGCCGCCAGAGACGCCACGGCGCAGCAGCCCAGCACTGGCCAGAATTCCATGCGCACCGGATTTGCCGCGGACTGATTTTTGTTCACGGTGCCGGTGCGCATGTGGTTCTCAGTCAAGGTGCGTCAGCTCACGGAAGAGGTTGAATCGCTCGTCGATCTCGGCACGCGAAATCTCCTGCAGGCGTTCCGTGCCAAAGCGCTCGCAGGCAAACGAGCCCATCACGCTGCCATAAAACATCGCACGCCGCAATGTGCCCGGAGCAAGCTGTTTTTGCGAGGCAAGATAGCCGAAGAATCCGCCGGCAAAGCTGTCGCCCGCGCCCGTCGGATCGACCACTTCTTCAAGCGGCAGCGCCGGCGCGCGAAAGGTGCGCTCCGCGCTTTTACCTTTTGGACCAGAACCGTGGAAGAGAGTCGCGCCGTACTCGCCGTGCTTGACTACCAGGAAACGCGGCCCGAAAGACATCACCGTGCGCGCGGCCTTCACCAGGTTGCTCTCGCCTGCCAGCATGCGCGCTTCCGTGTCGTTGATCAGCAGCACGTCCAGGCCCTTGAGCACTGCAAGCAGCGCAGGGCGATGGTCCTTGATCCAGTAGTTCATCGTATCGCCCGCAACGAGCTTCACGCCGGGCATCTGCTCGCGCACACGCCGCTGCAGCACCGGATCGATGTTGGCCAGGAACAGAAACTCGGAGTCGCGATAGGCCTCGGGAATCTTGGGCTCGAAGGAGGCAAAGACGTTCAACTCGGTGTTGTGCGTCCTGGCCTCGTTGAGATTTTCAAGATACGAGCCCTCCCAGAAAAAGCTCTTGCCCGCAGTGTGCTCGATGCCCCGCGTGTCGATGCTGTGCGATTTGAAGACGGCTTCCTGCTCCGGCCCGAAGTCCTCGCCCACGACGGCGATCACGCGCACATCGCAAAAGTAGCTGGCCGCCAGCGAAAAGTATGTGGCCGCGCCGCCCAGGCAGCGCTCGCGCCGGCCCGCAGGCGTTTCAATCGAGTCGTAGGCCACGCTGCCCACTACGGTAATTGCCATAGAGAATCCTCTCGTCCTGAATTTATTTTTTGCTGATTGCTTGCTACCACCCGAAATATTTACCGTACAAAAGCTTCAGCCGTTCTTTTGCTGCGCTGGGAATCGCGTCAGGCTGCGTGAGCACCGCATATTTCGCGGCCGATGCGCAGGCGCAGGCGCGCTCGCGCGGCATGGCGGCTACGGCGGCCTTCACCACCTTGGCTGCGTTGTCGGCGTTCTTATGCAGAACGGCGACAATCTCTTCGATGGTCACCGCGTCGTGGCCTTCGCGCCAGCAATCGTAGTCGGTGACCATGGCCACGGTGGCGTAGCAGATCTCGGCCTCGCGCGCGAGCTTGGCCTCCTGCAGATTGGTCATGCCGATCACATCCGCACCCCAGCTCCGATAGAGGTTCGACTCCGCCTTGGTAGAAAACTGCGGGCCCTCCATGCAGACGTACGTGCCGCCCAGCTTGCCCGCCACGCCGGCTGTTGCGCAGGCCTCGAATGCAGCTTTCGCCACCGTCGCGCAAACCGGGTCGCCAAAAGCCACGTGGCCCACAATGCCCTCGCCAAAGAAGGTCGAGATGCGATGAAAGGTGCGATCAATAAACTGGTCGGGAATCACGAAGTCCATGGGCTTGTGCTCTTCCTTGAGCGAGCCCACGGCCGATACCGAAAGGATGCGCTCCACGCCCAGTTTTTTGAATGCGTAAAGATTGGCGCGAAAGTTCAGCTCCGAGGGCAGGATGCGATGGCCGCGGCCGTGGCGCGCCAGGAAGGCCACGTTGCGCCCGTCGAGCTCGCCCAGCACAAACGCGTCAGAAGGATCGCCGAATGGAGTCTCCACGCGCTCTTCGTGCACATTGGTAAATCCGGGCATGGAGTAGAGCCCGCTGCCGCCGATAATGCCAATCTCTGCCTGTGCCAATCTTCGCTCCTTATTTCTTCTCAACCTGCCTGGATGTTCTGACCCCTGATCTCTGACCCCCGACCCTTGTCTTCACCGTTGATCGATTAACCGGATGGTTTCCAGAATCACATCGCCATCGATCATGAGACTGTGTGCGCTGATCTTGTCCATCGTGTCCTGCGCGGTGTGATGGTAGCTGTTGTTGGGACCGTAGTCGAGATCGATGATGTCAATGGACGGCACGCCGCGCTCGACGAAAGGCAGATGATCGTCCTCGACGGCCATGTCTTTCTGGAAGAAGTAACGCTCGTAGCCGAACTTCTTTGCCGCCTGCGCCACCAGGCCGATCAGCCACGGCGTGGAGTTCGTCTCGCGCTGGATATCGAGATCCTTGTCGCCGATCATGTCGGCGAGGATAAACGCCTTGATCTGGCGGAGGGTTCCATCGCGGCCCCAGCGCGCTGCCAGGTGGCGGCTGCCGTAGGTCGAGTCGGTATTGGACCAGCTTTGAATCGCTTCTTCTCCGTCGAAGAAGACCAGCCAGACGGAGTAGCCGTCGAGCTTTTTGCCGTGCACCGTCTCTTCGCGCAGCCTGTCGGCAATGGCCATGAGCAGGCCGGTGGTGGAAGCGCCGTCGTTGGCCCCGACAAAGTCGATATTTTTGAGCGGGTAGTTGGTCTCGTAGTGCGTACCCAGCACGATCGCGCCCGGCTTGGTGCCGGAGAAGCGCACGATGAAGTTGCACATCTGCACCGGACCGATCGGCGTATCGGCGATGAAGTTGTCTTCTTCGCGCCGGTCGTGGAGAAAATGGCTGCGCAGGAACTCTTCGGCCTTTACATGCCCCGGTCCGGTGGGCCAGCGCGGTCCGATGGCGGCAAACGCGCGCGCGTACTCATAGGCCCTGGCGCCGTCAAAGTGCTGCGCCTGCGCGGCAAGCGGAAAAAGCAGGAGCGCTGCCGCAAGCGCGCTGCCGCAAACCCGCCGGAACGGCCGCAAAAAAGCAGGAATCATGACTTGGCCTCTTTGGCCTTTTTGCGCGAGGGATGCACCCACCACGCCACGGCGATTCCAATCAGGTAAAGCGCGAGCATGGGTACCGCGTAGATACACATCGTCCATGGATCGGGGCTCGGCGTGATGATGGCGGCCACCAGGAAGACCGCGAGAATAGCGTAGCGCATGTTCTTCCAGAGGAACCTGGGGCTGACAATGCCAAACATGGCCAGAAAGAAGATGAGGATCGGCATCTCGAAGCTGATGCCCAGCCCCAGAATCACCGAGAGAAAGAAGCCGGTGTAGTCTTCGATGGTGACCATGGGCGTGAAGTTATGGCCAAAGTCCACCACCAGGATTTTGATCGCGCCCGGCAGCACCCAGTAGTAGCCAAAGGCCGCGCCGGAGAGAAACAGTCCCACGGTGGCCGTCATGAACGGAACGACAAACCGTTTTTCCTTCTGGTAGAGCCCCGGCGCAATGAACAGCCACACCTGGTAGAGAATGAAGGGCGCGGCCAGGATCGCTCCGGCAAGCAGCGAGGCCTGCAGGTAGAGGTTCAGCGGGTCCATGGGATGCGTAAAGACCAGCGACTTGCCGATGTGATTGAGCGGCGCCTGAAAAAACTCCACGATCGGGTTGTGGAAGATCCACGCAGTGACAAACCCAAGGGCGAGATAGAGAGCCGAGTGGATGATGCGCTTGCGCAATTCTTCGAGATGCTCCATCAGGCTCATCCCTGGGAGCTCTGCGCGTTCGCTTACTGCTTTCCGCGCCTTGTCGATCGCATCACCGGCGTCAACCATTATGGGCAGCTTGCTCCGTCACCGCGCTTGTGTCCTCGGGCGCGGCTTCTTTCTCTGCAGGATTTGCCGCGGCAGCCGGCTCCCCAACCGGCTCCTCGACCGGTACAGCCGCGCTGCCGGGACGCTCCGCAGCAACCAGTTCGCCTGTGGAAGGCGGCTGAATCCGCGGATAGGGAGCTTCGCTCGCCGGCGCAGAGTCGGCTGCGGGCGCAGACGGCGTCTCTGTGCTCGCTTCGGCAGGTACGTTCTGCGCGGCCAGGGCCAGCCTCTGCTGCCGCTCCGCCTCTTCGCGCTTGCGCCGGTCGGCCTCCTCGGCGTTCCGCAACTCCTCTTCCATCTGGAATTTGAAGTCGTTTGACGCCTTGCGGAACTCGTACATCAGCTTGCCGATCTGCCGGCCGATCTGCGGCAGCCGCCGCGGGCCGAAGACGACCAGCGCCAGCACCATCAGGATGAGCGAGTCGGCCATTCCCAGGTTGGCAGTCTCAATTGGCGGCGGAGTCACCATAAAGAGCCATGATACCTGCCCGCGCGCAGCGCTCACAAACCCTCCCGTCCATCGGGACATTGTCAGGGCTGCGTTACAATGAAAGCGATGGATCGGTTCGGGCCTGGCCGAGTTTTGGGGAATCCAGGGACTTTTCACCGCATCCATTCGTGAAAGGGCTGCAACAACCCCGTGGATGGGGTTCCAGCGCGAGAGTTTCGGCGGATACGCCGGGATTTGCAGCGCAGGAGCGGTGCATCCACTGCAGCCGGTTTGCTTTCAACAACCCCGTCCGCCGTATCCGGAGCTGGAACGGCAGGACTGAAGGCGGAATAACGTGACTCCTGTTCTTGACGATCTGGCAACAGAGGCCGGCAGCAGTTGCAGCCTCGAAAACTATCTTGCCCTGCCTGACCACTCGATGGACGAGCGCATCGCCAGGGCCCGCGCCGCGCTGGGTTCGACGACCATCCTGCTCGGCCACCACTACCAGCGCGATGAAGTCATCCGCTTCGCTGATTTTACCGGCGACAGCTACAAACTCTCCAAGGCTGCCGCGGAGACCGGCGCACAATACATCGTGTTTTGCGGCGTGCACTTCATGGCGGAAAGCGCAGACGTGCTCGGCCGCGCCGGCCAGCAGGTGATCCTGCCTGATCTGAACGCCGGCTGTTCGATGGCTGACATGGCCGAAATTTCGCAGGTGGAGGGATGCTGGGAAGTTCTGGAGCGCATGGGGCTCGCAGACGAGACCATCCCGCTGACCTACATGAACTCGACTGCCGCCATCAAGGCCTTTTGCGGTGAGCGCGGCGGCCTGGTCTGCACCTCGTCCAACGCTCGCGCAGCGTTTGAATGGGCCTTCGCCCGCGGCAGGCGCATTCTCTTCCTGCCCGACCAGCACCTGGGCCGCAATACCGGCTACGCCATGGGGATTCCGCTTGAAGAGATGGCCGCCTGGGATCCGTGGGCCGTCCAGGGCGGACAAACCAAAGACCGCATCGCCGCCAGCCGCATTCTCCTCTGGAAGGGCCACTGCGCCGTGCACCAGCGCTTTCTGCCCAGCCACGTGGACGAGGCGCGTACGAAGCATCCAGGAATCCAGGTCATTGTGCATCCGGAGTGCCGCTTTGAAGTCTGCCAGAAGGCCGATGCGCTGGGCTCGACCGAACGTCTGATCGCGCTGGTCGAGCAGGCGCCTGCGGGCACGACCTTTGCCATCGGCACCGAGATTCATCTCGTCAACCGGCTGGCGCGGCGGTTTGCGCCCGAGGGCAAGAAGATCATTACGCTCGACTCCACCGGCTGCCTCTGCACCACGATGTACCGCATCAGCCCGCAGCACCTGGCCTGGGCGCTCGAGAATCTTGTCGAAGGCCGGGTGGTGAACCGCATCCAGGTGCGCGCCGGCATAAAACGCTGGGCCCGCGTAGCCCTGGACCGCATGCTTGAAGTGTAAGCAAAGTGTTGACTTAAGGACATTCTGGCCGAGTCGAGTGCAGCTTTTCCACGCCGGTGCGCGCAATCAGCCGCGCTGGCGCTGGAGCATTGCACTCTTGTGCCATTTTCCGCTGCCGGGTTTCGAGTATCTTTGGTATAGGTTATCTGGTATGAAGACTTTCACCCTCGAGGAAGCCCAGTCGCTGCTCCCCGTGCTCGAGTCGCTGCTCAAGCGCGCCATGGAGGACAAGCGCTCGGCCGAGGAGACCGAGTCGGACCTGGCCGGGCTTGCCCAGCGCATCTATCTTTCAGGTGGAATGCGGGTGAATGCGACCGACGTGGCCCGGCAGCGCGCCGAGATGGAGGCCAACCTCAAGCGCGTGCGCGAGAGCATCGCTGAGATTGACTCGATCGGGGCGCAACTGAAAGACCTCGACTCCGGGCTGCTGGATTTTCCCTGCCGGCTCGACGACCAGGTCGTATTGCTCTGCTGGCGTATGGGCGAGCCCTCCATCGAGCACTGGCATACCGTCGAGGCCGGCTTCCAGGGCCGCCAACCGGTAGACGACCGCTTCCGCCGCCGTCCCAACTCGAGTGGCCGGCCGAATTAGCGGCTCTCCGACGCCTGCAAGCACAACCAGGCAAGCAGAATCTCGTGATGACGCCAACCGGTCTGCGCTTGTCGCGATGAGCGCGGGCCGGCGTAACTGCGTCTAATAGACTGGCGGCTAGTGTGGTGAATCAGAAATTCGTAGCATAAGTCAAAGCCCCGAACCGCAGGTCCCGCCACGGCGGATCTTCGACCTTCGACTCCGCAAGCCGCAAAGAGTGCTGCTTGCTACGCTCAGGATGACAGCGTATGGGTGATACGAACTTCAGACTCAGGACACTAGACCGGCGGCACATCGATTCCCGTTAAGCTGAATCTGGAAAGACTTCAGCACCGGCTGTACCAGTTTTGCTCTGCCTCGACCGGCATTGACCCAGGAGTGACGATGAAGCTCGGAAAGTGCGCGCGGCTGTTGTTGGCTCTAACTCCCTTTTTGGCCGGATGCGGTGATTTCTGGCAGGCTCCTAGCGGCTCGTCCAGCTCGGGCAGCACCACCACGACGCTCTCCAGCGGCTATTTCTACGTGATCAACGAGAAGACCAGCCAGATCGTGGCTTATGATATTAACTCCGGCGCACTGAATCAGATCGGTGCCTACACGCTGGCTGCGGCGCCTACGGCCCTCGCCGTCGCGCCAGGCGGCGGTTATCTCTACGTGGGCACCATCGCGGGCATCTATCTCTATGACATCGGCTCCGGCGGCGCGCTCAAAATCGGCAACAACGGAGGCGTCGTCTCGTCCGATCCAGCATCGGCACTGCAGGTGGACACCTCGGGTTCGTGGCTGGTGGACGCATTTCAGGGCACCAGTGGCAGCGGCGTGCAGGTGGACGCAATTCCCATCACCTCGACCGGCACATACACGGGCGGAACCGTCGGCACCCAGCAATACTCGGTGACCACTACAACCATTTATCAGCTTGCCATCTCTTCTGACGATCAGAATGTGTTCGTGGCGGCGGGTCAAGGCGGCACGCTCGTTATTCCCTTTACTAGCGGAAACACCAATCCTCTGGCTTCCACGGCCACGGTAATTGCAGTCACGAATAGCGGTGGCTCGGCGCTCTCGGTGGCCGTGGATCCTTCGCTACGCCTGTTTTACATTGGCGAAACGCTGGCCTCGGGCGGCACAACCGGCGGCCTGCGGGTCTTCAACTACAGTTCTCTGGGCGAGATCTCCGGCTCGCCCATCGCCAGCGGCGGACTGGCTCCCAACGCAATCCTGCCCATCAGCTCCGGCGACTATGTATACGTTGGCAACGGCACAGGCGCCAGTTCGAGCGGCAACGTGACCGGATTCTCCATTACTTCGAGTGGAAGCGCCTACACCCTTGCCCAGAGCAGTACGGTTTCTGCCGGGATTCAGCCCTGCGGCCTGGCCGAAGACAGCAACGCCAACTTTGTGTTGGCGGTCTCTGAAGGCGGCAGCCCCGATCTCGAAGCCTACATCTTTGACACCACAACCGCCGGCCAATTGGACTCCGTCCTCACCTCGACCACTGGAACCGACCCAACGCAGGCCATCGGCGTGGCTGCGGTGGCGCCCTGAAGGTAATTTACCAGCACGAACGGCCGCAAAGTGGCGGGCTTCCGCGTGAAGGGTACGGGCTTCAGCCCGTTCATCAAGCGAAAAATGCCCAAACCGATCCACTACCCGCCAAGGCCGTTCGCTGTACAAAGTGCTATCCTCGGGGAGAACGCTCTCAGGCTGTGTTCATTCATCCTCCAATCCTTTCTCTTCCTCGTCCCCGGCGCCTCCGCTTCGTTTCTGTGCCATGCAGCGTGTTGTGCCTGTTGGCCCTGGCCGCGGGCTGCAGCCGCTTTCATCAGCAGCCGGTGGAGATGGTCTATGTCTCCGCGCCCAGGATGTATCTCCACGATCGCGTAGCCGCGGTCTCCAATCGCGTGGCCGAGGTGACGAATGGCCAGCCGCTCCAGGTCATCGAGCACGGCCGCCGCTTTTTGAAGGTGAAGACCAGCAGCAACCAGGTCGGCTGGATCGAAGAGCACACCGTAATCGACGAAAAGACCTACGATGCCTTCATGCAACTGTCCGCGCAGCACAAGGACGATCCTGTTACCGCAACCGCCACGCTGCGCGATGATCTCTACATGCACGTGCAACCAGGCCGTGAGACGGAGCATTTCTACCTGATTCCGGGCAACGCCAAGGTGCAGCTCCTGGTGCGTGCTTCCGTCGCCAAGCCGGTTGCGCCGGGGTCTGCGGCGCTGGCGCGTCTGGCTGAGACCGCGCAGGCAGCAGACGGCAAGACGCCGCAGCCCCAGCCTCCGCCTCCGATGATGGAAGACTGGTGGCTCGCCCGCGACAGCAGCGGCTATACCGGCTGGCTGCTGGGCAGCCGCCTCGACGTGGATGTGCCGGACTCGATCGGCGTCTATGCCGAGGGCCAGCGCTTTGTGGGCGCCTATGTGCTGAAAAAGGTCAACGATCCCGACCCCGACCTTGCTGACCACGATATCCCTGAGTATCTCGCCGTGCTTGCGCCGCCCAGGTCGGGCCTGCCTTTCGACTTCGATCAGGTTCGCGTGTTCACCTGGAGCCTGCGCCATCACCGCTACGAGACCGCCTTCCGGCTGCATCCCATCCAGGGTTTTCTTCCTGTCCGCGTATTCACTGCGAACACCAGCTCCGGCGCCGTTCCGGCCTTCAGTTTTCAACTGGCCAGCGGAGCAGGCGTAACCACCGATCCGGCAACCGGCGTCACACGGCCTGCTTCCTCCAGAACCATCACCTACGAGATGATCGATACGCAGGTCAAGCGCATCGGCCCCGATCTCGCTCCGATTACACTGGACCGTTCCGCGGAAAAAAAGGCCAAAGATAAAAAGCCGGAGAAAAAGCGGCACCGGTAAACGGCTGCAAATGGGAGAGGCTTTACAGGCTGCTGAAAAGTGATTCTCCGGCCAATTTCTCTGAGAACCATCCCTCCGGTCCTAAAGACCTCATGGATTTTGCAGTATGGACGGCACGAGTCAACTCGCACCTTGATACAAAACTAAGTTTTTCAGCAGCCCGTTTAGCCCCGGATGCGCGTTTCTCGTGATTCCCCAATCAGTATTTTCCGCACCCCCTTCACCCCCGCGGAAAGGTCTTCTTCAAACCAAGCCATCACCCCCGCCACTCCGGGGTTGACAGTACGTGCTCATTATATGTTACGTTCGGTAACGTTATAATGAGTAACGGATCGATTTGTCACAAATTTCAGGTGGCTCTGTTAACGTGGCCTGCGCTCTGCCGTCTATGGAACAAGCAGTCGCGCACATGCGTACGTCAATTCAACAGGCAGTTCTCCGTTTCCAGAACGAACAGGTGCATATGATGATGAAGCTGAGGTTGCTGGCCCTGCTTGCTGTTCTCTTGTGTTTTTTCCTGACTTCCTTGCCGGCCGCAGCCCAGACGGGGGCTTTGCACGGCACGGTGCTTGATCCCAGCGGAGCGGCCGTGCCCGGCGCCAGCATCACGCTCACGCTCGGCAGCCAGACGCTGCGCGCGAAGTCGGGCGCAGACGGCCGTTACGCATTCCGCTCCCTTGCTTCTGGTTCGTACTCGGTCGGCGTAACGGCAAAGGGGTTCGCGCCGCTCTCGATTCCGGACGTCGCCATTGCCGCGGGCGCGGCGAAGGACATGAATCTTCCGCTTGCGATTGCCGTGGAACAGCAGCAGGTGACGGTGGAGGGCCAGAACCAGGGAATCGGCCTCAGTTCTGACCAGAACGCCAGCCAGACGGTGATCAAAGGCAGCGATCTCGACGCGCTCTCCGACGACCCCGACGAGTTGCAGAGCGAGTTGCAGGCGCTAGCCGGGCCGGCCGCGGGGCCGAACGGAGGCCAGATCTACATCGACGGCTTCGAAGGCGGTCAGATTCCGCCCAAGTCTTCGATCCTCGAGATTCGCGTCAACCAGAACCCTTTTTCGGCCGAGTTCGACCGCATCGGCTACGGGCGCGTGGAGATCATCACCAAGCCAGGCTCGCAGAAGCTGAACGGCATGGTCTCCGGATTCGGCAGCACCTCGGCGCTCAACACCGGCAACCCGCTCATCAAAGAGCAGCCGAGCTACTATCTCGCCAGCCAGTTTGGAAACATTACCGGGCCGATCTCCAAGCACGCGGCGTACTTCTTCAATGCCTTCCACATGAACCGGCAGAACCAGAGCATCGTCGATGCCACCAACCCCAACGATCCTACGTCGAAGATCATCGAGGCTTATCCCAATCCATCGGACTTCCTGTCGGTCAATCCACGCGTCGACTTCATGGTCGGCCAGAACAACATGATCACCATGCGTGACTCGATCTTCCGGTCGTCGCAGCGAGGTAGCGGCGTGGGCACGCTCGTTCTGCCTGAGCAGGCCACCAACTCCGACGATATCGAAAACACTCTCCAGCTTGGCGATACTATGATTGTCAATCAGCATCTGGTCAACGAAACGCACTTCCAATGGCGGCGTGTTCGCAACGAGCAGTCTGCGGTTTCTTCCGCTCCGACCGTTATCGTGCAAGGTGCATTTACAGACGGCGGCAACAGCGCGGGCGTGTCGCAGGATCACGAGGATAACTTCGAGTTACAGAATTACTCCACGGCAACGGCCGGCAAACAGACTCTGCGGTTTGGCATGCGTTTGCGAAGCTATCGTGATGCGAATTACTCGACCGCCGGCTCCAATGGCACTTGTATGTATAGCTTGATCGCGAACTATAATCCCAGCGACCCATGCGTAAATCCATCGCAATCTTTGGCGACGAGTATGTCACAATATCTAATAACAAATATCAAGAATCCATTGGCTCGCGCCGTCCTCTTCGACGGCTCGCTGTTCTTTGAGGATGACTGGCGCGTAACGCCGAACTTTGGTCTCGGCCTCGGTCTTCGCTATGAGGGACAGAACCGCATTCACGACCATGCCGACTGGGCGCCGCGCATTTCATTCGCCTGGAGCCCATGGCACACCGGCACAAAGCCGCCCAAGACAGTGATCCGCGCCGGATACGGCTGGTTTTACAACCGGTTCACCATCCCCAATGCCTTCTGGTCAAGCGCCGGAGCGCCTTATGTGATCGAGACAATCCACGATAACGGCATCAACCAGACCAGCACGGTGGAGAACTTCGACAATTCAGCCAGCGAGTCGGATATTCCATCGATTCATACCATCGATCCCCATTTCCACGCGGCGCTCGACATGCAGGGAGGCATCGGAGTCGACCGGCAGATCGTCAAGGGAGTTACCGGCAATATCACTTATCTCTACACGCAGGGCGTACACCAGTATCTCACCGATAACATCACCGCGCCGACATTCGATCCAACGACTTATACAATCACCGGAGATATTCCGTCTGTTTATAACTATCAGTTTCAGTCGGGCGGCGTTTACAAACAGCAGCAACTTATTCTCACCACGAGCGTTCGCTGGAAAAAGCTAGGACTGAATGGCTCCTATACTTTCAACGATGCCAGGAGCGACACGCAGGGAGTCACTTCGCAGCCGTCAGTGGCGCAGAATCCGGGCCTCGACTACGGCCGCGCCAGTTTCGGCATCCGGCACCGCGTGTTTCTGCTGGGCACCTATACGGCACCGCGCGGAATCATCTTTGCGCCGCTGCTGGCCGCGCAATCGGGCACGCCCTATAATTTTACGATCGGCCAGGACCTCACCGGAAACAACCAGTTCAATGCGCGGCCGACCTATGCAGCCTGCGACGCTGCGAACCCCGACATCGTCCCAACGCGTTACGGATGTCTCGACACCAATCCGGCGGGAAAGAACGAGAGAATCGTGCCCTACGACCTCGGCACTGGGCCGGCGAATTTCATCCTCCACGTGCGCGTGAGCAAAGTTGTGGGTGTGGGGCCGCGGATCAAAACGGCCAAAGAGGGCGATGGTTTCCAGGCCGGCGGCGGAAGCGTGAGCGGACGCGGACTGAGCAGTGGCGGCGCGCAGATTCACCTGGATGCGACCGCGCCGCGCAGGTACAACCTGACCTTTGTTGCGGTCGCGCTGAACGTGCTCAACGTGGTGAACTGGGGCACGCCCAACGGCGTGATGACCTCGCCTCTCTTCGGCCAGACGCAATCGCTTGCAAGCGGACAGTTCGGCACACCGACGCCGGGCAACCGGACGATCTTCTTCCAAACACAGTTTTCGTTCTGACCGGCCACTTTTTACGCCGGCTTGCGCAGCGCCAGTTCCACCACGCGCTGCATCTCGGCCTCGGGCGCGGGTTTGCCGGTCCATATCTCGAACTGGCGCGCGCCCTGCTGCACAAACATTTCGAGGCCACTGATGGTAGCCAGCCCCTTCGAGCGCGCCAGCTTGAGCAGCGGGGTTTCGAGCGGGTTATAGACCATGTCGAAGACCAGGCTGGCATTCAGCTCGTTTTCTTTCACGGGCAGGACCGGATGGGCGCCCGCCATGCCGCAGGGAGTCGTGTTGATGATCGCGTCGAACCGGTTCTTGGCGAGCTGATCGTGCTTGATGGCTTTCGCTTTCGCCTTGCGCGCCAGCGCCACGGCCGTTTCATGGGTGCGATTGGTAATGAAGACCTCCGCGCCCTGCTCCACGAGCCCGAACACCGCGGCCCGCGCCGCGCCGCCTGCGCCCAGCACCAGGATGCGCGCACCTTTGAGGCGCATGCGCTTTTCCAGCGGGCGCGCCACGCCGGCCACGTCGGTGTTAAAGCCGTAGAGCCTGCCGTCGGCGCCGGTGCGCAGCGTGTTGCAGGCGCCGATGCGCGCGGTGAGCGGGTCCATGTTGGCCAGGTGCGGCAACACTTCCTGCTTGAGCGGCATGGTGACGGCGACGCCGCTCAGCGGCAGCTCATGTGTAACTGTGAGCAGGTCGCCCAGTGCCTTCACCTTCAGCGGCAGCATCACCGCGTTCTCGCTCTCGCGCCGGAAGGCCGTGTTGTGCATGAGCGGCGAGAGCGAGTGGCCGATAGGGTTGCCGGCCACGCCGAAGATGCGCGTCGCCTGGTCGAGCTGCTCCACGCGGTAGAGATCGAGCAGCGTGCGCGCGGTGGCCTGGCCCGGCGCCGTCTCCGCGCCTTCGCCGGACGAGGCAAAGGTAAAGGTGGCACCACAGCGCGGGCCCAGGACGCGGCTTACCAGGCCTTCCTCGCCCATGGCGATGCCGACTATCTGCGCGCGCAGAGACACGTCTTCAATCAGCCGCAGGACGGCGAGATTGTCCGCCAGCGTGCGCGCCGTAGAAACCACCTTGATGAAGTCCGGCTTAAAGGCCTCGATGCGCCGGGCGGCCTGGTCAACTGACTTGGTGCGTGTGAAGTCGTGAAAGCTGATCAGGAGCGCCGTCCCGGCCACGCGCAGGCTTTCGCGAAAGCGGGCAAGCTGTGCCTTTGTCGCGTGCTCGGCAGACTCGACCTCAAGATCGGCGATCTGGCAGCCGCATTCGGCCGCTTCCTGCAGGATTTCGAGCTCCGCCTTCAACGAGCCGCTGAAGTGGCCGCCAAACTCCTTGCGGCGGCAGGTGCCGATGGCCGTCACATCGCGGTGCGCGGCCAGAAACTCCCTGAGCGGCTGCAGTCCGGCTGCGGGCTTTGGGAGCAGATCCAGCCGGAACTCGAGGAAACGGACATCTTTAAGCGCAGCCTCGGCGCGGGCAAAAAGCTCACCCGGCGTGCCGCCCTGTACGGCCACACAGAGCCTGGAAAGGCGCAGGCGCGGAATGCTCCCCGCCGGCGCGGGCGGAGCGGGGACAGCGCTGGAATGGGTCTGGGGCATGATCGTCAACTGACGCATCTTAAATGCGTTTTGGCTCGGGACGCAACAAATCTGCCTACTTCTTTCCCCATTATCTGATGCAGCAGGGTGGCCGCCGGCGCGGTCGGCCGGTTCCTTCGGTAATCCCGTGCACAGGGAGTGGAGTGCGCTGTGTGGTACAGTTGCGCCATGAAGCGGATAGGTCTGGTGGTCTTGGGGCTGCTGTTGCTGGTTGCAGAAGGGGCGGTGGCTGCCTGTGGTCAGGAACCGGACCAGATCGCGCCAGCCGCGCCGCGCACGGCCTCAGTCCCGGCTGTTCCACGCACGGCTGCAACACCGCGCGCGCCGGTTGCAGGGCAACCCTCCTTGCCGCGGCCGGCAGCGCCAGCGCAGACTGCGGCCAGACTGGGCAGTTCCTCCCCGCCCGGCGACTGCGAATCCAGCCCCTGCGATTACCAGCCCGCACACATCTCCATCGCCACGCCCGCGCCGGCTCCCGCGCCCTGGCCCTGGCAGGATCGCATCGCCTGGGTAGCGAATCTCGTGCTCGTCATCCTGGGATACGCCGGAATCATAATGGCGCTCTGGCTGCTGAAGAAGATCGAACGCCAGGCCCAGTACGCTGAAACCGCGGCGCAGGCCGCGGCAGAGAGCGCGCAGGCCCTGCTGCTCCAGGCGCAGGCGGTTGCGCGGGCTGAGCGGCCGTGGGTCCTGGTTACCGCCGAGCCCTCGCGGCGCGTCGAGAACGGATTCATGGTTGTGGCTACCAACCGCGGCCGTTCACCGGCGCGGATCGTCTCGGCCGTGGACAAGATCACCTTTGAGACCGACCAGAGCGCGCTGCCCGCGGAGCCGCAGTATGGCGGCGCCAAGACCAACGCCGCGCTCGCTTCCGTGATCCTGCTGCCCGGCGAATCGACGGGGATCAGGCCCTTCAGCCGGGACGACGTAAAAGCGCTTTGTGGAACAACCGAGAAGCTCCGACGGGTGGAGAACTGGGAGGAAGTGATTCTGCTTTACGGCAAGATCGTCTACCAGGACCTGGTTGGCGCAGGCGATGCGCACACCCATGAAACCGGCTGGTGCTGCTGGTACATTCATGGGCGGCAGAACAGCGGCATGGTGATGGCCGGATCGCCGGCGTATAACCGGCATACGTAAGACGGCCTCTCCACGGCTGAAAGGCCCGCCGTCGCGGCTGTGCCCTGCTCAGGCCGTAGCTGATTCGCGCAGGCCCTGCTCGGCGAAGAGTGGGTCGGCCTCGGCCAGCCGGATGAGCCGGTGCAGGTATGCGCGCGAGATGCACAGGCTGCGCGCAGCCAGCGTCTTGTTGCCGTTGTTCTCGCGGACCGCGGCCACGGCCAGCTTGATCTTGTAGTCGCGCAGTTGGCGCTCGAACGAGCCGGCCGGCTGGTAGTCGCCGATGTCCACCACGCCGTCGTAGGCTGAGACGTCCTCGTCCTGCAGGTTCAGGCTCAGGTCTTCGGCACGCACTGCGCGGCCCGGCGCCAGGATGATAGCCCGCTGCATCACGTTTTCGAGCTCGCGCACGTTACCCGGCCACGGGTAGCCTTGCAGCATCTCCATCGCTTCGGGCTCGATGCCTTCCATCGGCTTCTGGAAGAGCTGCGCGTAGTGCTCCAGGAAGTGCTGTGCGATGACCGGAATGTCCTCGGGGCGGTCCTGCAGCGGCGGAGCCTCAATGCGCATGACGTTGATGCGGTAGTAGAGGTCCTGCCGGAACTTGCCTTCGGCCACCAGCTTGGCCAGGTCCTGGTGGGTGGCGAAGATCAGCCGCGCGCGCAGCGGGATGAGCCGGTTGGAGCCCAGCCGGCTGAACTCCATCTGCTGCAGAACGCGTAGCAGCTTCACCTGGGTGTACAGGCTCAGGTCGCCGATCTCGTCCAGGAACAGGGTACCGTCGGCGGCCTGCTCAAAGTAGCCTTCGCGCGCGCCCACCGTGCCGGTGAAGGCGCCTTTCTCATGGCCAAAGAGCTCGGCTTCGATCAGCGTTTCAGGAATCGCGCCGCAGGAAACCGCGACGAAGGGCTTGCTGGCGCGCGCGCCCAGGTTGTGAATGGCGCGTGCGATCAGCTCCTTGCCGGTTCCGCTTTCCCCGGTGATGAGCACCGAAGCGTTGAGATTCGTCACGCTCCGTACCAGTTGGAACACCCGCTGCATGCCGGGGCTCGAGCCCAGAATCTGGTCGCAACTGCCCGGCTCCTCCATGCGCTTCTGCACCGTGTGGAGCTGCTGCTTGAGCGACGAGTTCTCATAGGCCCGCGTCAGCATGGTCTTGAGATCGCGGATCGACGGCGGACGGCGGCAGTAACCGAAGGCGCCTGTCCGCACCAGCTCGAACGCGGTCGAGCGCAGTCCGTCGTCGGCCATCAGGATGGCCGGAACCGAGGACGCGATCAGCCGCCGCGAGCACTCGATGCGCTCCTGCAGCGAATCGCGATGCGAAGAAAGGTCCAGGATCATCACGTCGCATTCACCCGTCGAGATGAGGCTGTCCATGCCCTCGCCGTCCGACTCGAGGAGAACCTGAAAGTCCTTGCCAAGGGCGGACGAGAGCAAAGGGTGCAACGTGCGGTCTTCCGAGTAGAGTCCGATCCTGATCATGGGGTTCGAGAACTTCCTCCTGCCGGTTGCGGTGCGATCTTTCCTGGGCGGGTCCCGGGGCTTGTGTGTATCTATGATCGTGAATCGGCTGGGTACTGCCAATCCCTGAATAGTGCTAAAGAACGCAACATTGGTAATTCGCCAGGACAAACCACAAGTAAAGACGCGTCCAGGGCTGCGCTGCGCCGCTGTCTTCGACTATAAGTTTCATAAATATAAAAACTTAGTTCAAATTTGCAGAGGTTGAAGCGGCTACAATTCCCGATTTTCTCTGCAAATCGAGAATTTCATCTGATAATTCATTGATTATAAATATCTTAGTTTCAAAATTATCCTCAATTCCTGCTCATCAGGGCAGTTGCAATCCTGCGTTCAAGCAGTTCAAGATGCTCTTAGCCTGCCTCTTGAGTAACACTTTCGTGTTATGTCGGTAACAATACCGTAATGACGGGTGGACACTCTTTTGACATGGGCGGAAAGCCACGCAGCACACGAAAGGCAGGGTGATTGCTCTCCTGGGCTTGGGGTGTACGAGGGGATTGCGAGATGGGCCGTCTGTGCCTGGGCGGCTGGGTGCGGGCAGATTGTGCGGCGGTTGCGGCGGGTGTACCGCCAGGCTGCGGCGCTGCAATTTCATATTGAACTAACTTATTGATTTGCACTATGTTTATAGCAACTGTCCGGTGAGCTGAATCCGTCACCCGGATGACCGGTTCCAGAACCGCTGCCGCACCTGGGCAGGGATCGCGCCGGGCGCACTTTTTGTCTGGGTTAGACGCGGGTCGAGCGTGTATACGGTCCGCTTCACCGCGGTTCGCCGCCAGTAAACAGCCGTGTACACCTGCCGCTGGACGCATCGCTAACTGACTGGATTCAAAGAGATTTGAGTCGTATTCCGGTTTGGTTGGACAATTGCTTTCACCCAGTTGCTACCCGAACAGGGGAGGGGAATCACGAGCATGGGAATGCATTCGTTTGCCTGGTGGCCGATCGTAGTCGTTCTGGCGGTGGCGACTTATACCGATCTGCGCAGCCGGCGTATTCCGAACTGGCTCGTTCTCCCTTTTCTGCCGATAGGGATTGCAGTATCTGCGTGGTTGCACGGCTGGCATGGCGTGGAGCAAAGCCTGGCCGGCCTGGGAGTGGGGCTTTTGATCTTCGGCCTTTTCTTCTGGATGGGGGGAATGGGGGCAGGAGACGTAAAGTTGTGTGCGGCGATCGGCGCCTGGATTGGGCCCAGCCAGCTTTTCATCGCCTTGGTGCTTACCGGCCTGGCGGGAGGCGTGATGGTCATCGCCTGGGCCGCTTATACCGGTTTTTTAAAGGATCTTTTCAAAGGAACAGGCGCGCTGCTGCTGGGCGGAGCCGAGCGCGCTGAGATGAAGCTGAGCAATCCCGGCCGGCGCAAGATGCCGTATGCGCCGGCCATTGCCATTGGAACCCTATTCTCATTTTTTGCGCGTTGAGGGATGAGGAGCACATTATGGATATATTCGATTCGAGCGACCGGGCTGACATGCAGGCGCAGGAAACGAAATACGCAGGCAGGAGTGATCGTACAGTGACCACGGATTCCTCTCCCTATTTCGGTTCGCAATATCCAGAGTCGATCGGCTCAGCGGCGCTGTCGATCGCTCTGATTGGCCCCGGTGAAGAGCGTCGTGCAGCGGCGATGTCCGCTCTGACCGGTTCCTCCGGTAACGAGCTGCGCGAATTTTCCTCTTATCCCCCCTCCCCGGATGAAGTAAACCGGCTTCTCGAACAGCAGTACGATATCGTGGTGATCGACCTGGACTCCGATCCCGAGTACGCCCTGGAGTTGGTGGAAAACATCTCTTCGAGCGGTGCCATCACGGTGATGGTGTACTCGGAAAAATCCGATCCGGATCTGCTGGTACGCTGCATGCGCGCAGGAGCCCGCGAGTTTCTGACCTTGCCCTTCGATGGCAACCTCGTGGCTGAGGCGCTGGTGCGCGCAGCCGCGCGCCGGCCCGTGAACAAGGCGTCCAAGAAGGCCGCCGGACGCCTGCTGACCTTCCTCGGCGCCAAGGGCGGTGCGGGCGCAACCACGCTGGCCTGCAACTTTGCCGTGGCCCTGGCGCAGGACCCCAACCAGAAGACGCTGCTCATCGATCTCGACCTGCCGCTGGGCGATGCGGCCTTGAACCTGGGCATCGCGGCCGAGTACTCCACCATCAACGCGCTGCAGTCGACCAGCCGCCTGGACGCGAGCTTTCTTTCGCAGCTTATCGTCAAGCACAGCTCGGGCGTCTCGGTGTTGGCGGCTCCGGGAAAGTTCATTCCCTATGAGGCCAGCGACGAAGCCATCGACCGGCTGCTCGAGGTGGCGCGGCAGGACTTCGACAACGTGGTGGTCGATTGGGGATCGCGGCTGGACTTTACGGGAACCGCGGTGCTGCGCGAGTCCACCGCGATTTATCTTGTGACGCAGGCCGGCATTCCCGAGCTGAGAAATTCCAACCGGCTGATCTCGCAGTTTTTCACCGGTGCAGGCCCGCGGCTGGAGATCGTTATCAACCGCTATGAGCCGCGCTCGATGGGCGTCGGGGATGAACATATCGCCAAGGCTCTCACCCGGCCCGCGCAATGGAAGATTCCCAACGATTACCCGGCGGTGCGCAAGATGCAGATCAACGCCACGCCGCTGACGCTGGGCGACTCGCCCATTTCGCGGCTGATCAAGCAAATGGCCCGCGCGGCTACCGGCCAGTCCGAGACGCCGGCGACGAAGAAAAAGGGCTTCAGTTTATTCGGCTGAGAACGCTCAAGAACCGGCAAGTGCAGGAGCAGAATTCTCCCCTAATTTGGATGGACGGAACAACGTGGAACTGCTGAATCTGGAAAAGTACAAAGCGGAGATACATCGGACCCTGATCTCGAAACTGGATCTCGAGAAGCTGTCGCGTGTGAATTCGAGCCAGGCGCGCCAGGCGGTGTCGAGCATCGTGAAGGAGATCATCGCCGACCAGCGTGTGCCGCTGAACTACGACGAGCAGGAGAAGATTCAGGCTGACCTGCTGGATGAGGTCTTTGGACTCGGTCCGCTGGAGCCGCTCCTGCGCGATCCCAAGATCTCCGACATCCTGGTCAACGACAAGGACCACGTATTCGTGGAAAAAGGCGGCCTGCTGCAGAAGGTGAGCACCTCCTTTCGCGATGACCGCCATCTGCTGCAGATCATCGACCGCATCGTGTCGCGCGTCGGCCGCCGCGTGGACGAGTCGTCGCCCATGGTCGATGCCCGCCTGCCCGACGGCTCCCGTGTGAACGCCATCATTCCGCCGCTGGCTCTCGACGGCCCTTCGCTCTCCATCCGCCGTTTCGGCACCGGCCCGCTGGCGGCCAACCAGCTTGTGCAGTTGAAGAGCATCTCGCCGGAGATGATGGAAGTGCTGTCGGCCGCGGTGAAGGCCCGCATCAGCATCTTGATTTCCGGAAGCACCGGCGCCGGCAAAACCACGTTCCTCAATATCCTGTCGCAGTACATTCCCAATAACGAGCGGCTGGTGACCATCGAGGACGCGGCCGAGCTGCGGCTGGCGCAGGAGAACATCGTGCGCCTGGAGACGCGGCCGCCGAATATCGAAGGCCAGGGCGCCATCCGGCAGCGGCAACTGCTCATCAACTGCCTGCGCATGCGGCCAGACCGCATCATTATTGGCGAGGTCCGCGGCGAAGAGGCATTTGACATGCTGCAGGCCATGAACACCGGTCACGAAGGCTCGATGACCACCATTCACGCCAACACGCCGCGCGACGCCATCTCGCGCCTCGAGTCGATGGTGGCCATGGCCAACATGAACCTGCCCGAGAAGTCGGTGCGCCAGCAGATTTCCGCAGCCATCACCATCGTTGTGCAGGCCGCACGCATGAGCGACGGCACCCGCAAAGTCACCAACATCGCCGAGATCACGGGCATGGAAGAGAACGTGATCAGCATGCAGGAGATTTTCAGTTTTCAGAAAAAGGGAATCGGTCCGGACGGCCGGGTGATTGGCGTATTCCAGCCCAGCCGCATCCGCCCCAAGTTCCTTGAGCGGTTGCGCGTTTCGGGCATCATGCTGCCGCCGGCCATCTTTGAACGGGAGACGCTAGTCAACTAGCGGAAAGGAGGAGCCATGCCGCCACTGGTTTTGGTCTTGATTTTTGTCGGAGTCTTCACCGTCGTCGCGGTACCGGTGATTGCGATTGGCTCCACGCGGAGAACCAAGCAGGTAATGGCCACGCTGGACTCGGCGCTGGCCACGGAATCGCCCTCCGCGCGCGAACAGATCATCAACCTGCGCAAAGACGCGTCGCTGAGCAGCATTCCCTGGCTCAACCGCAAGCTGCTGCAGTTCCAGCTCGCTCCCTATCTGGACGGCCTGTTGAAGCAGGCCAACGTAAGGTGGAGCGCCGGAAAGCTTCTGCTCATCAGCGCCGGCTGCTTCGCCGCGCCCGCGTTCGGCATTTACAACCAGTGGGGCAACGGGCTGCTGGGCGTGGGTGCGGGACTTTTGCTGGGCGCAGCGCCGTTCGCCTGGATCCTGTTCATGCGCAACCGGCGCTTCGAGAAGTTCCAGGCGGGACTGCCCGAGGCCCTCGACCTGATGGTGAGCGCGCTGCGCGCCGGCCACAGCCTGATCGCCTCCATGGGCCTGGTGGCGCGCGAATGTGCCGATCCGGTGGGCAGTGAATTCAAGACCTGTTTCGACGAGCAGAACTACGGACTCGAGATGAAGGCCGCGCTCGACAATATGCAGCATCGCGTTCCCATCCAGGACCTGAAGATTACCTGCACGGCCATCATGATCCAGAAGGAAAGCGGCGGCAACCTGGCCGAGGTTCTGGACAAGACCGCGCACGTCATCCGCGAGCGGTTCCGGCTGAAGCGGGAAGTAAAGGTGCACACTGCGCAGGGAAGGCTCACCGGATGGATTCTGAGCCTGCTGCCGGTGGCGCTGGGCACGGCACTCTATTTTGTGAACCCGGGAATGATGAGCGTTCTCTGGCACAAGGACATTGGCATCAAACTGATCTGGGCTGCGGTGGGCATGACGGTTCTGGGTGGAATCGTCATTCGCAACATCGTCAACCTGGATGTATAAGGTGAACCATGCTGATAGCGCTTCTCACCTTCGGCGTAATCTTCCTGCTCTTTGCCAGCGGCGGGCTTCTGCTGTTCTATCGCGAAGCCATGCTCAAGCGTATCTCGGAGGTCATCGACCCGCAGATCAGCAAGAAGCCCAGGCAGCGCTCCCTGCTCGACACGATCCAGCAGACCGGCTCTTCGCTGGGCGGCGTCGTCGAGCACTTCGAGCACGTGCTGCCCAAGAGCCAGGCCGAGGTCTCGGTCGTATCGCAGCGCCTCATCCGCGCCGGCTACCGCGAGGAGTCGGCGGTCAAGGTCTTCTACGGCATGAAGGTGCTGCTCCCGCTCATCCTGTGCCTGCTGGTGCTGGTGACCGGGCTGGCGCACGTGATGAGCGCCTTCTTTGTTTACGCCACTGCGCTGGGCGTCGGTTTCCTGGGACCGGATTTCTGGCTGGGACGGCAGATCACCAAGCGGCAGAAGCGCATCGATCGCGGGCTTCCGGATGTGCTCGACCTGCTGGTCATCTGCATTGAGGCCGGACTGAGCCTGGACCAGGCGACGGCGCGTACCGCGATGGAGCTGGAAAATGCCCAGCCCGATCTCTGCGACGAGCTGAATGTCGTGGTGCTGGAGCAGCGCGCCGGACGTCCGCGCGCTGAAGCCTGGAAGCACCTGGCCGAGCGCACCGGGTCAGACAGCCTGCGCAACATGGTTTCCATGCTGGTGCAATCGGAGCAATTGGGAACCAGCATCGCCAAGACCATGCGCGTGCACGCCGATACGCTGAGAACGCAACGCGTGCAGCAGGTTGAGGAGCAGGCGGCCAAGACCTCGGTGAAGCTGGTCTTTCCGCTGGTATTTTTTATCTTCCCCGCGCTGTTTCTGGTGGTGCTGGGACCGGCTGTACTGGTAATGATCGATTCGTTTAAGGCGCTTACGCACCAATAAGGGAAGGAGGAGCAATGGATAGTACGACAATCGTGCGGGCTGTTGCCGGCGTGCTATTTGTGATTGTGCTGACGCTCTTGATTCAGCGCCGCCGCACTCGGGTGAGGTAAGCGCCGGGAAAGAAGTGGCCGGCAGCCGGCAGAAGACAAGGCCAGCCGTCCATGGGCAGTTGAACATGCGTGCAACCTGAGAGCCGGCTGCCGAACAGCGGTCATTCTCGATAGGCCACGGCAACACCACAGTGAAGAGGAAGGAAGCTCTATGGACACGACCACAATTATCCGCATCGCGGCAGGCGTATTGTTTGTCCTGGTTCTTGTGCTCTTGATTCAGCGCCGCCGCACCCGGGTAAAGTAGCGGGCGCGTGACAGGATACGGCGGCGCCGGGCAGCATGGCGGCGCTGCCGGCAGGTTTTTAACGTTCCGCTGGCGGAGGCCGATCGCGGGAGCGGTCGTTGCCCAGGCGTGATCTTCCGGCAGCGGTCAAGGGTGAAGTGTCCCTTCGCTTCCCTGGGACGCAAGCTATCCAGGACGAGGAATGGGTGGAATGTACGGGACACAAGAGGCAGAACGGATGTACGGAGGACTGGAAGCAGGCGCGGTGACTGAGACCGCTTTGCGACCAAGAGGGACTATGGAATCGCGGACACATTGCGCCTATAACCAGACCCGCGAGTGTTTTCTCGGGCTGGAAGTCACGGCGGCCGATCTATCGTATGCCGGCATCGTGGAGTTGATGGCCACGATGACCTTGAGGTCGGGCGAGGGGCTGTGGATCGTGCCGTTCCGCGGCATTCCCGCTACCGGGCTGCCGGCGCCTCTGGACCTGATTTATCTCGATGAGGATTGCCGGGTCATCGATCTTGTGGAATCGTTCCCGACCTTCCGCATCAGCTCGTCGAGCCCGCGCGCGGCCAGTGTTCTGGTGCTGCCTGTGCATTCCATCTATTCGTCGCAGACCCAGCCTGGCGATCAGCTTGTGCTGTGCATTGCCGAGGAGATGGAGCGGCGGCTCGAGAAGATTACCAATCTGCGCGGCGACGCCACGACGGTTGTGCAAAGCGCCGTTCTGCTCCGGGAGAAGCCGCTGTGGAGCGGCGGCCCTGGGTTGCTGGAGCTGGAGAACCGGTCGAAAGAGGAGCAGACCCTGGCCATGCGCACCCACGAGATGTCACTGGTGCAGCCGGGAGAAACTCCGCCGCGTCCGCCGCGGGGCTGGCTGGAGCGGTGGTGGTCTCCCGATCCGCGCAAGGCGCCGCGCGAGGTGTATCCCGGCCTGGCCGCTTATTACTGGAACGGCTCGACTCCCCAGGCGCATGGGATCCGTGACATCAGCTCTTCAGGACTGTACGTGGTGACCGAGGAACGCTGGTATCCGGGAACGCTGGTGCTGATGACCCTGCAGCGGACCGACTGCGGCGACGAGATCGAGGAGCGCTCGATTGCCGTGCAATCGCGCGCGGTGCGATGGGGCAACGACGGCGTGGGCCTGAAGTTTGTGCTTCCCGACGCCCAGGACATCAAGCGCGGGCACAACCTGCTCACCGACGGCGCCGACCGGAAGATGCTGGAGAGATTTTTACAGAAGTTGAAGAAGGAGAACTGACCAGGGGCGCGGGGCGCGTCCGGAAAGTGAAAGCACGGCTTTGCCGCAGCAGGCAATGCATGGGAGGAAAGCCGGGAGGATAAAACCATGAATAGATTAGTCAACCGCGCGAGGCGGGCGATTTCCAGAAGGCTGGGTTGGAGAGCGCAGCCACATCGAAAAAGCTGCCGCATTGTGGCCCGTTGTTTGGGTGAGGAGAAAGGCAACTCGCTGGTCGAGTTCACGCTGACGCTTCCGATCCTGATGGCCGTGCTGATGGCCATCTTCGAGTTCGGCATCGCCTTCAACAACCAGCTTCAGCTCACGCAGGCCGTGGGCGCGGGCGCACAGTATCTGCAGACCATCCGGGCCACCACGACCGATCCCTGCGCAGACACGATCAAGACCATCGAGAACTCCGCTCCCACGCTGCTGCCCAAGAGCATTACCCTGACGCTCACGATGAATGGCACTCCGGTAAGCGGAAGCTCTTGTTCCGGCGATCAATCCGATCTGGGGCAGGGAGAGCCGGTGACGGTGAATGCGACGTATCCCTGCAACATTACGATCTTCAACATCAATATTGGCTGGATAAAGAGCTGGAAATTTTCATGCAATCTATCGGCCCAAGTTACAGAATACGAATACTAATTTCAATGATTACGAGGACAATTCCATGAAAAAGACAATCGGGTTATTTGTCCAGAAGGCGCTCAACGACCAGCGTGGACAGGTGCTGCCTTGGCTGGCAGTTGTATTGGTCGGGCTCCTGGGAACGGCTGGTCTGTCGATCGACGTCGGCCGCGCCTACGTGGCTCACAGCCAGCTTCAGAACTACGCCAACGCTGCGGCGCTGGCGGCCGCGGGCGAGGTGTACAACACCTCCACCACCACCGGTGCGAGTGCGATTGCGACCAGCTACAGTGCCGGCAGCAACGACAAAAATGTAAACTCCAGCCTGGGAACCGTATCGACGTCGATCAAGACGGTGTGCCTCAACGTGCTTGAGCCGACGGGGACGACCTGTAACAGCAGCTCGGTGGCGAACGCCGTCAAGGTTTCCCAGACGGCTAGTGTGCCGACGTATTTCATGAAGCTGCTCGGCTTCAATTCTCTTTCCATTACATCGACTGCGACCGCATCCATGCAGGGCGCAGCGCAACCGTGGAATATAGCGATTATCCTGGACGCCACGAGTTCCATGAGCGATGCGCCGCCGTCGGGCAGTTGCACCGTACCTACAACATATAGCACTGAGTTCGCCTGC
>JASHPJ010000113.1 GCA_030038195.1 Acidobacteriaceae bacterium | reverse complement strand
GCCGGAGTCGACGCGCTGTACGGCAGCGTCATACCCAGCGCTTCGATAGCCGACGCCATCGTATTCGCGGTGTACATCCCTCCGCAGGCGCCGGCTCCCGGACAAGCATGGCGCACAATCGCCTGGCGCTGCTCTTCATTGATGGAGTGAGCGATGAACTGGCCGTAGCTTTGAAACGCGGAGACCACATCCAGTTTTTCGCAATCGTGCATTCCGGCGCGAATGGTTCCTCCATAAATCATCAGGCTCGGCCGGTTCAAACGACCCATCGCCATCACGCATCCCGGCATGTTCTTGTCGCAACCGGGGATGGAGATATTTGCGTCGTACCACTGCGCGCGCATCACCGTCTCAATCGAGTCGGCGATCAGATCCCTGGATTGCAGCGAGAAGCTCATTCCTTCCGTGCCCATCGAGATTCCGTCGCTCACCCCGATGGTGTTGAAGCGCAGGCCAACCAGGCCGGCCACCGCCACGCCTTCTTTCACCTTCTCTGAAAGCCGCAGGAGGTGCATGTTACAGGGGTTTCCTTCAAACCACATGCTGGCGATGCCCACCTGAGGCTTGGCCATGTCGTCTTCGTGCAAGCCGGTGGCATAAAGCATCGCTTGCGAAGCCCCCTGCGACTTGGGCTGCGTAATCACTGCGCTGTACTTGTTCGTAGACTTGGTCATGATTCGGTGTTCCGTGTCTCCATTCGATTGTCTGGGTGAGATTGATGTACACGATCAGGCCGGGCCGATCTCTTCGATGATGCAATCCTGAGCTCCCTGCCACAGCAAGAGCCGATGAAGCTCGGCCAGCAGGCCAGTCCCCTCTGTAATCGTAGCAAAGTGATTCCCTTTGAGGATTCCAAACCTGCTGTTGAATATGCAGATTCCGCATGGAATCAGCAACTCCGGCTCGCTTGGACCGCTGGCGTAGAGCAACAGTTGCCCTGGCTTTGGATGACTCGTCTGGTTCTCCTCGTCCCAGGGCGCATCCCATTTTCCCAGCGGAACCCACACGCCTTCTCCGCTCCAACTGCAATGAATGACCTTCATTTTCAGTGGAAGAAGATTGCGAAAAGATTGGCATGTATGCAGGGCTAAGGTCGCCTCCCACCTTGCAAGGGAGCTCAATGGGCCGATCTGAATCCAAAGCCGCCGTTCAACATTACTGCCGATGGAAGCTTCCTTTCTCGCCCCTGCAACAGACACAGACGACATCAACAAATCCCTCTTCTGCATGCCTGGCCAAAGTCCTGACCCCACCAGGAGATGGAAATACGAGGTCAAGGATTACCGGTAAAACAAGGCCAGTCCTAATATCAAGACCAGAAGTATGCCAATCAATGCGTTGTAGAAGTTCAGATAGCCGGATTGCAAAATGCCAATCTTCTCCGCCACTCGCCGGACCAAACCAACGAGCGGAGAAAACAGATACGGCCCGAAGATAGGCGCAACTTCCTGGTTGAAGATCAGGCGCTTCACGAAGTATGGACCGTGATCGTACTCCCGCTCCAAGTTATGCGTTGGGCCATAGATGAACCCGTAGAAGGTGCGCAGCGCGTTGGAAAAGGCCAACGAGGTCGTGGCTATCCGCCGGGTATCTTCGCGGCGCCCGCCTGACCATACCGGCACGCGCCGCAGGTGAAACGCACTGCGGCTGATCAAAAAAAGTCCGATTGGAATAAGCGCCAGCAAGGGGCCAGCGATGACCAGCTTGCTCGGCGAGATAAAGGCAAAGTGGCCACTCAGCGGAACCAGCAGCCAATGATCTTTCATTGCGCCTGGCGCGCTGACGCCAAAGAGAGATTGGCTTGCCGACCCGAGCGCCTGCACCCACCACGGCATGCCAACAGCCAGAATCAGCACGCAGAGGCCGAGCAAAAAGACCGCGCCGCAGCGAGCCCATGAAAGGTGAACGGGGGTCGTGTGCCCATCTCCAAGCAGGCCAATCCCGAAGAGTTTAGCGAAGGTTGCCAGAGCGACAGCTACAACCAGGGCCAAGCCAGCCGCGGCCAGCGCAAGCGTCAGCCGCGCTGCAATTGCGTCTGCCTGCATTCCTTGAAACAGCGTCTGGAAAACATACCACTCACTTACAAAGCCGGCCTGCGGAGGCAGCGCGGCCAGGCTCATGGTTGCAAAGAGGGCGCCTATGCCAAAGAAGATGGACGCGTTGCGAAGCAGGCCTGTTTGGTGGATGAAGTAACTTTCGTTCGCGGTGAAGACGCCATCCGCGGTAAGAAACAGCGTCCCTTTCGCGAGGCTGTGTCCAGCCAGA
Source organism: Acidobacteriaceae bacterium (assembly GCA_030038195.1). Lineage (GTDB taxonomy): Bacteria > Acidobacteriota > Terriglobia > Terriglobales > Acidobacteriaceae > Telmatobacter. Next base: position 3,551 of record JASHPJ010000113.1, on the reverse strand, counting down.
TGCAGCAAGCAGACAATCCACGCCAGTGCCGCGAGACCGGACAATCCGACTACGGCAAGCAGCAGTGAGGTCCCTAATGTTCCAACCGCGACACCCGCATTCTCTGCAGAGGAAAGACTCAAAAGCCGTCGCCAGTCCTCTTCCTGGAAGGCTATGAAGATGGTCAGGATGGCACTGACGACGCCGACCGCGATCATGATGATGGCGACGCTCATTGTCCAGCCTCCCGTGCGCGGCAGCCACTCAAGCACGCCGCGTGAGAGGGCGTAGAACGCCGCATTGAGCACGACCCCGGAGAAGATAACGCCGGTTGCTCCGCTTCCTGAACCGTAGGCCGCCGGAAACCATTCATAAAAGGGCAGCATGCCCAATTTCGCGCCGAATCCGAACAAGAGCAGCAAGCCCACAACAAGAGTTCTCGTCGAAGGCGCAGTTTGCTGCGCGGCTACGAAGTCTGCGAATGCAGAAGAGCCAGCATGATTCCCCAAAAGCAACAAGGCCAGCAGGAGCGCGACTGCTCCCACTTCCAACAGCGCAAGCATGAAGAGAGTTGACCCGCCGGCGCCCTGGGCAAGCTGTTCGCCAAGAATCATCACGGCTCCGCCGATACTCATCACTTCCCAGGCGATCAGGAAGGACATTGCATCCTGCAACCCGAAGACGCCCAATGCGCCAAGCAGCGTCATGGCCAGGCCAGCCAGCCAGCATCTGGAGTTGATTCCCGGCGCAGCCGTCGTGCCGAGAGTCGAGGCAAAGAACGCAGGCAACAGGCCGAACAGGATCAGCCAGCAGCCGCCTGCATCCAATTGAAACCGCACGGGAGTATCGCTCACGCAGAATCCCAGCGAAACAAGGGATTCCGTTCCCGGAAGAATCATCCAACAGGCAGCGATGCCTGCAATGCACCCCAGGGCAATGCCAATGCGGGCTGGAACTCTGCCCGGTATGAGCAAAGCAGCGAAAAAGGACAGGCCCCAAAGCACTGCCATCGCCAGCAGCAACTCATTTGGCATAGTGCCCTCCATGGACCAACTGGGCTGCGCGGTTGAGTAGCACGAGCAGTGCGTGAATCATGGCCGCGGGGTTCGGCGGGCATCCGGGCACATACATATCGACCGGCAGTATGCCTTCAAGACCGTGCGCACAGCTATAACCGCCTGCGGTTGCGCCGCCTGAGACCGCGCACGTGCCCATTGCCATCACCCATCGCGGCTCGGGCATGGCATTGTAGGTTTCAAGCAGCGGCTCACGCATCGCGTATGTGACCGATCCCGTCACGAGCAGGAGATCGGCGAACCTGGGGGAAGGCGTAAAGAAGATCCCTAAGCGGTGAAGGTTGTAATACGGATTGTTGAGAGCCTGCAGCTCCGATTCGCAGCCGTTGCAGGAACCTGCGTCAACGTGGCGGATGTGCAGGCTGCGGCCGAAACAGCTTTGGATTTTAGCCGTCAGCTCCTGAGCCGGCTTCGAGGCCAAGGCTTCGGTCCAGACCAAATCCTCGCGTTTTCGCACTCCAAATGCCCAGTCGCTGGATTTTTTGAGAGCATCTACAGGACAAACCTCCGTGCAGAGCTGGCACGCGATGCATTTTCCGTAGTCGAGTGTCAGGCGTTCGCCGGAGGAACCGGACTCGATGCCGATTGCTCCCGGCAGGCAACAATCAGCGCAGGCGCGGCAGTGTTCCTGGCAACGGTCCGGCTGGAAACGTGGCAGACCGAGCACGCCGGTCTGGACATCCGCATCTTCCCTTCCCGGCCAGGAGCTCGTCGCCACGCCGCGCTTGATTCCGAACAGAGTCCAGATCGGCATACCGGTTCCTCTAGCGATCGCAACCGGCCATGGTCAGGCCGAAGCTCGCTTCGTTAATGGCATAGTCCATCATGTTGGTGTCGTGCACCGTGAAGGGAAATACACGCCAGTTGGAGAAAGACGCGGATTTCACCTTCACGCGCGCCAGCTTGCCGGCGCCGTCCAAGTGCACGCAGTAGTAAATCGAGCCGCGCGGTCCCTCGCACCAGCCAAGGCCTTCCGCGCCTGGAGGTGCGCTCAGCGCGGCCTCTACCGGGCCTTGCGGCATGTCGTCGAGCGCTTGCAGCAGAAGAGAAATGCTGTTATTGATCTCCTCCATGCGGACCTGGGCGCGGGCGTGCGCGTCGCCTTCCGTCCGTACAGGTATTTCCATCGCCAAGCGGTCGTAGGCAGCGTAAGGATGATTGCAACGCAGATCGCGATCAATGCCAGAGGCCCGCTTGATGGGCCCGCTGGCGCCTTCGTCAAATGCAGTCTGCTGCGGCAGGTGACCGGTCGTGATTAAACGGTCGAGATGACTGTTGGTCGTTTCGAGCGACTGCATGTACGTCATAATTTCAGGCTCTAATCGACGCAAGCGATGGGGGAGGGCCTCCAGGTCCAGGTCGCGTCGGAGTCCGCCTGGCTTGAGCAGGCCGCGCAGAAAACGGCTGCCCGTGAAGACGCCATTCAACTGTTTGCACTGCTCCGCAAGCAACTTGCCCTGTGCTTCACCAACCTTGAGAGTTGTGGTGTGACAGAGATGGCCGAGATAGTGGAGGTGGTTGTAAAGCCTCTCCATCTCTGCCAGCACAACCCGCAGGTATTTCGCCCGCTCGGGAATCTCGCAGTCGCAGGCCGTTTCCACGGCCTGGCAGAAGGCGAGCGAGTGGGCTACGCTATCGACGCCCGATATGCGTTCTGCCAGTAGAACGCCCAGCGCCGGCGACAGCCCCTCAAAGCGTTTCTCCATGCCGCGATGCTTGAAGAACAGGCGCGGATGACAGTGCAGAATGGCTTCACCCACGTAATAGAAGACAATCTGCGCCGACTCGAGCACGTCGCCGCGCACCGGCCCAAACGGCAGAACCTGCACGTCGCCGCCTTCTACCGGAGGGAGCTGCCACGGCTCGGCAGAAAAGGGGATAAGCTGATCGCCTGGATAGCGCGGATCGAGTGGCGGAATCGGCGCGCGAGCGCCTTCATGGAGCACAAGAGGATAAGGCTCCGGATGCCCATGAAAGGTTATCCCGCACAGGTCCATCATCTCCCGCTCGTACCATCCCAGCAGCGGAATGCGCGTCGCCAGCGACGGCAACGACTGATCTGTGCTGCTCAACCGGCACCGCAGCAGAGGAAAAGGCTCGTGAGGCTTCCTGTCTGCCAGGTAAAGAACCTCGGGAGGCTCGCCCGGCTCCGGAAACCACGCATAAGCCATCTGCAGGCGGGCGCCGTCTTCCGCGAGCTGCCGGCAGGCCTGCGGGACCTCGTCCGGCCGAAGAATCTGCTCTGCAGTCGCTCTCACTGGGCGCCTCCCATCAGATGCTGAGAGATTTGCGTAAAGATGCCCCAGAAACTGTGAGGCCACCACACACCAAGCACCAGAAGCGGGACAAAGGCCAGCCACATGGGAACCGTCCTCCATGCGCGCCCCGGCAGGCGCGGTATCTCCTGCTCCGGCGCATCGTCAAAATACATCGCGCGGAAGTGCGCGAGAAAGCCGATGAACACCACGATCAGAAAAACTACAAACACCTCCGCGG
>JASHPJ010000112.1 GCA_030038195.1 Acidobacteriaceae bacterium | reverse complement strand
CTTGGGCGCCGCTCCTGCGACCGCGGTCTTCGATGCAGCCGCGGCAGGCGCAGTGGCCTTAGCCGGCGCCGGGGTGCTCTTGACGGCAGCCGCAGGCGCGGCAGAGGTTGCCGCCGCGGCAGGCGCAGCCGCCGGAGTTGCCGCAGGGACACTCGTGCCGGTAGCTTTCAGCTCGGCAGAGGCAGTTGTCTTCGGCTCCGGGTGCCCGATGCGGGCCTCCGTCACTGGCTTGGGTTTCTGCGGTACGGTCGGGTGCCCGGCCTGCGGGCGGTGGAAGATGGTCATGGCTCATTCCTCGTCGGATGCGTCTTTGATGCCGCTCTCGACGGCATCGCGAATGGTGGGTTTCTTCTCGGAGGCTTTTGCCACGTGCATTCTCTTGAGTTGAATCTCGACGCGCTTGTGGCGGCGCGTCTTCCCTTCGTGATCCTGATGCTCTTCGTCGCTCGCGTGCGTCACTTCGCCGTGCGCGACAACATGCACCTTGTGTCCGACTTTCGGCAGCTCGTCGATTCCGAGCTTATCCATGTCGTCGTGGTCGAGCGTGATACGGTGCCCGTACTTGTATTTGGGCGTTTCGGCAACGTCCGGCGGATGGCCGATGTCGGACGATTCGCCCTCGTCCTCGTCCGGCTCGTCGCGCATGTCAACGAGCGCGTTCGGCTGCTCTTCGTCGCGTTCTGCCATCGGTGTGCCCTCTCAGGAGTCGAAAGCGTAGCGCAGCATCAGAAGCGCCGCAAGTACACAGCCAGTGACCTGAAGCCCAAACAGGATGCCCCACAGCGCCTGCGCGCCCAGCGGCGACCGCTCCCATTCCTCCTGCGTCGGATAGATCGGGAACAGGATCAGCTGCTTAGAGCTTCGACTTGACCGCACTGACCGCGCTCGTCGCAGACTTGGCGACCGCCGCCGCGTCCGCCTCCGCCGACTTCAGCTGCTTCTGGATGAACGCATACAGCACCGTGGCGCCGGCAATGACGCCCGCGACGAAAGCTCCAACAACACCGATGACGACGCTCATTACCGATACCTCACTGCCGGCTCTTTGGGAGGCTCCCACTCGAGCCAAGCTGTTGAAAAGGGACGAATTCCGCGCGGTTTCGGCGGAGCTGGCGCCTGCGGAACAGAGAACTGATCCACGGCGCGCCCAAGAAGGCCGCACACGTCAGCCTTGTCATCGTACCTTCCCGCGGGCAGGGAAAGCAACTGGTCAATCACCTGATCGGCCCACGGCGCATCCGCCGGCATGTAGACGGTGCCCGCCCCGCAGCGCGCGAAGAAGCTCGAGCACTTCGCGAGCTTGTCGTGCATGGAGGAGAGTGAGCGCAAGTCCGTGAACACGCGCCGCTCGCGCATCCTGCGGTTGATCGACGGGCGCACCGACTTGTCGATCACGCCGCCCTCGTTGAACCACAGCCGCGCCTTGCGCCGCTCGACAATGTCCAGGAAGCGCTCGATTGCCTCATCGGGCTGCACCTGTCCGCTCCACCAGTCGGTGAACCACATATTACCGCCGGGATCTATTCCGCAGCAGCCGTGCTCGGTGAAGTCCCCGCGCTTCTCGGTGACCGCGAAGTCCGATGCGCCGACGAAGTTCAGCTGCGGTGGCAGCTCTCCGCGCTTGTAGCGCGTGATGGACGCGCGTGTGAACATCCCCGAGCCCTGCGGGGACGGGCGCTGCTGATAGAGCGATGACCACGCGCGCTGCGCCTCGACGCCCTGCGCGTGCTCGAACATCTGCCAATGCTGCGGAGGGTAGAACTCCGGCCACAGGTAATCGCCCGGTATGCGCCCGAGCGGGTCGTCCCAGTGCTCGGCCTTCGCCGGGATGTTGAGCACATGCCACCACAGCCCGTCGCGGCACTTGACGGGGCCGCTTTCTCCGCGGTAATCGTCCGGCAGAATGGATCCGGCAAGGTCGCGCTCGTGCCAGCGCGTCTGCACCAGAATCAGCCACGCGGCCGGCAGCAAGCGCGGCAGCAAGTCGTCCTGATACGCATCGACCGTCTTCTGCCGGTAGTCCTCGGAGTCCGCTTCCTCGCGCCCGGCGACCGGATCGTCAACGACAGCCCCGTGCGCACGGTTGCCGGTGATACCGGCCATGAGCCCCATCGCCAGGCACTCCGACTCGTTCGACAGCGACCAGTCGGATACGGCGTCCTTGGTGACGGTGATCGGCTGCGCCCAGATATCACGGAAATCGGGCGACGATGCGATCTGAATCGCGCGGCGCGACTGGCGCTCCGCCAGCTGGGACTGGTAGGAAGTGAGCAGCAGCCGCTGCTGCGCCTTGCGTCCCATCGCGTAGGTCGGCACAACCTGTGAGCAGTACGTCGATTTGGCGCTCCCGGGCGGGGCCATGATGAGCGCGCGCCCAAACGGCGTCGAAATGGCGTGCTCCGCTGCGTCCAGAATCGCCGCGTGAACCGGCGCCATGAGACCGCGCGCCGGCCCGGTGAGCGTCTCGTCCGGCTTCAGCGGATCGGCCGACACGAGCGGAATCGGCACCGAGAGGGCGTAAGCGTGCAGGGATTCCCGGCAGCGCATGCGCCGCCGCATGTCATACAGCGCCTCAAGGCGGCGCTGAGCAGTCGCATTCTCGGCAGCCAATGTCGTTCGCTTTCTCGCAGCGGCAGCGAGTGAACTCATCAACCCACGGTGCCAGCCTACGCTTCGGCGGCCATGGCGGAGGACCGACGGTGAGCGTCGGCGGAGCGGTCGCAGTATACGGCGGGTCGGATGGCAGGCGCCACACGGAGGGTATCCATCCGTAGCGCACGTGGTGTGGCCGCGGAAAACCGTGAAAGTACACGATGTCGGCATCCGGTACGGCAATTTGCCGTACAAGTTGGGCGTGCTTCACCGACAGGAACTTGCGTGGGAAACGCTGCTGCCACAGACCCGTTGGTTCTTTTCGCTGCGCCAGGTACTGGGAGATGAACTGTTGGTCGCCTGCTCGCAATCGCGAAAGATGGCCGCGCGAGCGCGTGGACGACATCCAGTGAGCGAACAGCTGATCTGTTCGGGGCGATACCGTGAACGCCATGACCCCCGATCCCGGCGCGAGCCGCGGGTCTGCGCGGCGCAGCATCATGAACGGCAGCGCGGGATCCAGGTACGGCGCCAGGGTGGGAGCAATCACTACCGTGTCAAGATCGAAGTACAGCACGCGCGTGCCGTAATCGAACCGATCGGGCTCGAACAGCAGCATCTTGTTCCACCAGCCGCCGAATCGATCCTCCGTGATGCAGTGGAACTCGGTTTGGGATGGCGCCGCGCGCATGGCGGCCTCGCGCAGGATGGCGACGTACCTGTCACCGCGGCCGGCGAAATCGTTGGTGTTGACGCACGCGATGACTGGCATGTTGGTTGGTGGCGGCTCGCTACTGCTCGCTGATGATCCGCTCTAGCTCCGCCACCGACAGCTCACGCGCCGGGCGCCCCGACTGGTCTTCGATTTTGACTGCCATCGCCTTCAGGCGCGGCAGGTTGAACTCCGCCATCTGCAACAGCAGCTCGATCGCCTTCGACGGAGAGGTGGCAGCAACTTCCTCGAGCCAGCGCTGCACGTTGTCCAGGTTGCCGGCGAGCAACTGCGCGAACGCATGGCGCAGCTGGTTCGACGTCACCTGCGCCACGGCGCGCTGCGAAAGCGCCAGCGGGTGTGTCGGCTGCTCGAGGCTGAGCGCGAGTAGGTTTTCGGAGGTGAATTCTTCGGCCATGCACCGAGCGTATCACTGACGAGCGCTTCGGTGCAAAGCGGCCGGGTTTAAAATTTATAAAATTTTTTCTGCGCGGCTGCTCGCTTTGGGACTCCCAAAAGTATGCATATGGGACCCACGCTGGGGGTGTGCCCCCGGCGCAAAAAGAATCGCGGCGCGCACGGCGCTACCCGCGTACCGCGCAGAGCATTATGTGAAACGCCTCGGCGCTGCGCGGCGGCCGTACCGCGAAATGTATTATATGAAACGCCTCCGCGCTGCGCGCGACCTCGCTACCACTTTGCTGCGGTGCATCTTAAAGAATGCTGCGGTGCGGCAACGGCTTGCTGCGGTGCGTCTTAAAGAATGCTGCGGTGCGGCAACGGCTTGCTGCAATGCGGCAGCGGCTTGCTGCAATGCGGAACGCCAGGCGCGAATCGTGCCGCGGTGCAACAATCCGGATTGTAACTCTTACAATCCGGATTGCTGCACTGCAGCGTATTCATTCTGTATACGTCCAACACGTTCACTCAGGCTGTCTTCATAGAGGGTCCTTCGGGTGAGTGATATTTTAGGACACGATATATATATACGTT
>JASHPJ010000010.1 GCA_030038195.1 Acidobacteriaceae bacterium | reverse complement strand
GATGAACCGTCCGCTGACCGTGCTTGGCGCGGAGCGGCGCCTGTTCTTTGTCGCGCTGATTACCGGAGGCGCGGTCTTCTCCCTCATGCACTCGCTGGTCGGCGGCATTGGCCTTTTCATTGTGGGCGTCATCATCGCCCGCATTGCCACGAAGCACGATGTCGAAATTCTGCGGGTGCTGTTCAACTCCGGCAAGTTCCGCCGCCGCTACGACCCCATGAAAGCAGATATCACAGAAATCCGCATTGCGAGGCGCGATGGTCAAGGTTGAGCACATCACGAAGGACTGGAAAGAGGCAGGCTCGTTCCCGGCGCAAATCAACCTGTATGGGTTTTGGGACGAGCACGCCTTCCTGACAAAATCCGGCGACCTCGGCAGCGTCCTGAAGATCGGCGGGATCGATTACGAGAGCCTCGACCACGCAGGCCGCGACTACGCGGTGAAACGCCTCGAAGCCGCGCTGCGCTCGCTCGATGACCGATGCCATCTCTACCAAATCCTCTCCAAGCACAACCGGCCTGCGATTCCCCACGCCGAGTATGAGAACCCGCTAATCCGCGCCGCTGTCGAGCAGCGCGCGACATTCCTGCAATCGAAGTCCGACCGTCTGTATTCCATAGAAATTGTTTGGGTCGTGATGGTCGATGGCAGCTATGCCAAAACCGGACTGCTGCACGCGCTCGCTACACTTCCGAAACAGCCGCGCTCGTCGCTGCGCAACATTCGCGCGTTGTTGTCGGGGAACAAGCAGCGCAGTTTGATTTACGAGCAGATGGAGCGCGACCGGCTGCGGTTGCAACAGAAAGTCCAGAGTTTGAGTGGGCAGCTCAACGACCTCATGACGGTCACGCTGCCAGGGGCGGAAGAGGCGCTTCGCATACTGCGCCGTCTCGTAAACTTCCGCCCCTCGAAGATCGAAAACGCACGTCTGTACAGCGCGCGGCAGATTGACTTCCAGCTATGCGATTCGGAACTGGAGGCGCACCGTGGCTTCTTGCGCATGGATGACGATTATCTCCGTGTCCTTACCCTCAAGGAGTTACCGTCCGAGACGCGGCCATTGATTCTGAATGGCCTGCTGGACATTCCCGCGAACTTTCACGTCGTGACTGAATGGCATCCGGTAGACAACGCAAGAGCGCGTAAGGAGATCGCCTCGCGCCGCCGACATCACCATAACTCGAAAACCAGCTTCGTCTCGAATCTGCAAGACCGCCAGAGCATGGGGCCAAAAGATGAATTGGTCGATGACTCGAAAGAGGCCGCCGTTGCGGAGCTTGGTTCTGCGCTGACCGCGCTCGGCATGGAAGGAAAAAACTTTGGGGAGTTCACGCTGTCGGTCGTGGTCTACGACGAAGATCGCATGAAGGTGGAGCACGCGGTCGCAGAGTTCCAGAAACTGTTCACGCAGCACGATGGGCTGTTGTATGAAGAACGGTACAACCTGCTCAACGCGTTTTTTGCGACCGTCCCCGGCAACAAGCAATTCAATCTCCGCAAGCAGTGGGCGCTCAATTCCAACTATGCCGACCTGTCGTTCCTGTTCACCGTCGATAGCGGCAGCCAATGGAACCCCCATCTCGAATGCGAGTATCTGCTCGCTCTTGAATCCACGCTTGGGACGCCGTATTTCCTGAACCTGCATTCTGGTGACGTTCCCCACACATTGCTGCTTGGGGCAACCGGGAGTGGGAAATCATTTTGTCTATCGACCACCCTTCAGGCCGCACAGAAATACGAGCCGCTGACCTTCATCTTCGATCTAGGCGGCAGCTACGAGACATTGACGCGCATCTTTGGCGGGACATACCTGAACGTCGGCATGAAAAATCCCGGCTTCACCATCAATCCATTTTCTTTGCCACCGACCGACGAGAACCGGAACTTCCTGTTTCTCTTCCTGCGTGTACTGATCGAGGCCGGTGGGCGCTATGAGCTGACGCCGGAGGATGAGAAAGCCCTATACGCGGCCATCGAGCGCGCCTACAAACTGCCTGCTGAGATACGGACACTTACGAACTTCGCGTCCATCCTCGGCCCTCTCGGTGAGCGGCTACACCGCTGGACCCAGGCGGGGCAATTCGGCCATCTCTTCGACAACGTCGAGGACACGCTCTCGTTCAGCCGGTTCCAGACTTTCAATTTCGATGGCTGGAGCGATTACCCCGACGTGCTGGAGCCATTGCTTTTTTATGTGTTGCAGCGCGCGTCGTCCGAGATCGAAAAGGCAGCGAATACTGCCACGTTCAAGATGTTCGTGATCGATGAGGCGTGGATTTTCCTGAAGAACAAAACCATCCGTGACTGGATCGTTCGCGGGGAGAAAACGTGGCGCAAGAAAAACGCTGCCATGATCCTGGCTACGCAGTCTGTTGTGGAACTGGCCGCGTCGGATCTGCTGCACATCGTCAATGAGTCCTGCCCAACCAAGATATTCCTCGCCAACCCCAACATCGACCGCAAGCTGTACTCCGAAATCTTCCAGTTGAACGACACGCAGCTTGAGCTGCTGGAATCGCTGGTCCCCAAGCGCGAACTGCTGCTCATCCAACCGCGCGGGACCAAAAAGCTGGTCCTCGATGTGGACGCCCTGACCTACTGGACCGCTACCAACAACGCCCGCGACAACCTTCGCCGGCAGGACTATTTCGCCCGTTTCGGGCCGGAGCAGGGACTCCTGCGCCTGGCCCACGACTACCCCAACCCAACGCAAACCGAGGTGAATCCCAAATGATCTCAAGGAACCGTGTCCCGATCTTCCCATTGGTGCTCGGCCTGGTTGCAACCGTCGCGCACGGCCAGCAATCGGCCCGCATCGTCCACTACCACCAGAACGACATCGTCAGCATCCGCGCGCGGATGCACTACACCACGCTGATCGAACTGCCGCCGACAGAAAAGATCATGGAAGTCGCCACCGGCGACAAGGACTTCTGGATCATCGATGCCGTGGGCAACTACTGCTTTCTGCATCCCGCGCAGGCGGGCATCCAATCTGACCTCGATTTGATTACCAACAAGGGCAATGTATACTCCTTCGCCCTCAAGGACGATGAAACCGCCGAGCCGGATTTGAAGGTGGTCATTGAGCCGAACGATCCATCGTCCATCGCCGCAGCTAACGGCGCAACCAAATGGGTTCCAGCCTCGGAAGTTTCCACGCTCGAAACCCAGGCTAAGGCTGTCCGCCAGCATGACGCCGATGCCGTTGAAACGTTCCGGGCCAACTATCCCACTCAGAAATTGAAGTTCGATTACAGCTACAAGAACAAGCAGCCATTCGGCATCACCGCGATCTATCACGACGACCGATTTACTTACATCAAGTCGTCGGCTCCCGAAAAGTTCGCGGTCTACGAGTTAAAAGACGGCAAGCCCGACCTCATCAATTACCAGCTACAGAATGACACCTATGTCATCCCGCAGGTGGTGGACAAGGGCTATCTGCGGATCGGCAAGCACAAGCTCACCTTCGAGCGGAAGGGGAAGTAGGTGCGCCGATGGCAGAGGAAAAACAGACCGCAACGTCCGCCTCCGATCAGCAGATACAACCGGCTTCCCCGGCAGTCCGTGACAAGCGCGTGCTGCCGGAAGGCGTGGTCCCCAAACAGGCGCAGGGATACGTGGTCGCCGGGCTTGCCCTGTTGATTCTGATGGCCGTGCTGTTCTCAAAGAATCATGCGCGGCCCGCGCCGAAGGAGACCGCCACCACCCCGGCCGCTGTGTCCAACGACGCGAATCAGCAGCGGATTCACGAACTGGAGCAGGACCTCAGCGCCGACCAGCACCAGAGCCAGCAGCAGGCCCAGGCGCAGAAGCCCGGCGCGACGGAAGCGCCGGGAAGCGCGGCATCTGGGAGTGGAGCCGCTCAGGCCAGCAATGTCAATTCTGCCGGGCCGTCACAGGCGCCCGCGCAGCCTCCCCGCGATCCGATTGCCGACGCGGAAAAGGCGCTGGCCTTCAAAGCGCGCTTTGCCTCAAATCTTGTCTCTTCTGCCGGGACCACAGCATCGACAGGCGGCAGCTTGAATGTACAGACGGGTCAGCCTCATGCTTCGCCTGCGAATCGCTCTGAGAATATACCGCAGCAGGCTTCTGCTTCGCAGACCGCCGCTGCCGCAGGCAAACGCGCCCCGGAAGTCAACATCGACGCCGCGCATGGCCGCCCCTATGTGATCTTCGAGGGCACGACTATCGACACCGTTCTGACCAACCGTCTGGACGGCGAGTTTGCCGGGCCGGTCAAAGTCATGGTGACGAATCCCGTTTACAGCCGGGACCGCCAGCATGTGCTCATTCCCGAAGGCACCTTCATTCTCGGCAATGCGGAGAAGGTTTCCGGCTTCGCGCAGAAGCGCCTCGCCGTTACCTTCGATCGCATGATCATGCCGGACGGCTACTCGGTCGATCTCGACCAGTTCCACGGCCTCGACCAGATCGGCGACACCGGCCTGAAAGACAAGGTCAACAACCACTACCTCGAAATCTTCGGCGCGAGCATCGCGCTCGGCGTGATCGCTGGGGCTGCGGAATCGACCACCTACGGCGGCTACACCGAAAGTGGCTCGGATATGTATCGCCAGGGCATGGCGTCGAGCCTGTCGCAATCGAGCGCGGACGTGCTCGACCGCTTCATCAATATTCCGCCCACCATCACCATCCGCGAGGGCCACCGGATCAAGGTGTACATCACGCAAGACATGCTCCTGCCCGCCTATGAGAACCACGACATGCCGGGGGTGATGTGATGCGCTTTGCTTCGCTCGCGCTTCTCGTGCTCGTGGTTGGCTGCGCCTCCCCCTCGCCGCCGAAGAAGCCCTCGCCCTACCGCTATACCACCAACGCGCCGTTGCTCGCGCTCGGCGCTCACCGAAAGGAACCACTATGAGACACGGCAAATTGTTCTTTCCAATCTTCACGCTCACCCTTGCGCTCGCGCCATTGGCGCACGCGCAGTTCGGCAGTGGCATCGTCTACGACCCCACGCAGAGCGCCCATGCCATCGAGCAAATCGAGCAGGGATCGCAATCGCTCCAGACAGCGGAGCAGATTTACACCACCGCCTACAAGACGATGAACCAAGTCATCGCGGCCTACAACCTCGCCTACCAGATGTCCAAAATGCCGCAGGATCTGGCCGCGCGGTATCAGTCCGATTTTTCCATGTGGACCAATTTCTCGTCGGCGTCCGTCCCCGATACTTATGGCAATACCTCCGCATGGATCAACGCGCTCGATCTTGGCAATCCCACGCGCGCCACGTCCGCCTATAACTCGTCCGTCATTGCGTTGCAGAGCTATCCAGGCGACGCTCTGTCGCAGCAGGACGCCAACACCCAGGCGGCCATCAAGAACCAGTACGCCTCATCCGAACTCGGCCAGGCCACACTGACCAATTCGCTCTCGACACTCGGCACCATCCGCGCGGATTCAGAAACATTCCAGCAGAAGCTGGCGAACCTCCAAGCCGACACCTACTCGACCGACCCTGCGCAGCAGACCTCGAACGCCCTGCTCGGCAAGATCAATTCTGCGACCATGCTGCAAATTCACTCGCAGCAGGACACCAACCAGATTCTCGCTGCCGAGGCCGCGCAGCAGGCGCTCGATGAAAAAGAGCAACTGGACGAACGCAATCGACTGATGAACCAGTCGATTTACTTCCAGCAGAACTTCCCCACGCTGATGCAGAACATGACCTCCGGCGTGAGCGATTCGATCCACTCTGTCTCCCTTTCAACCACAGGACACTGAGCCATGCAGCCAAACCCCTTTACCGCTCTGAACCAGGCGATCAGCCAACTCATTACGTCGAACAGCGCCACGTTGCAGGCTACGGGTCTCGACATCTTCCGTGGCCTGGCCGTGATCCTGATTGCCTGGTTCGGAATCAAGTCCGCCCTGTCCGCCGCGCAGGGGCATGGCGGCGGGTTCCATTTCGCCAGGTTCGCCGACCTGATCCTGATGATCTCCTTCGGCCTTGGGATGCTGACGTATTACTCATCGCCGATTCCCGGCGTGGGTTACAGCTTCAGCGATCTCGTAACGAAGGAAGCTCAGAACATCTCCAACCAGATCGAGTCCGACCAGACACAGCAGATTGCCAACACCATCGTGGACGCGGAAAAACAACTCGGCGCCCCACCGGGCAAGTACAGCATCCTCGAAGACCTGACCTATCTTCTGATCGCGGTAATTCTCGCTGCAATGGAAGCTGTAGCCTTTGCCGTCATCGCATACGGCTTGGTCGCCTCGGCGGTCTGCGTGCTGGTCGGGCCGATGTTCATTCCCTGGTTCATCGTGCCCAAGATGGATTGGCTCTTCTGGGGATGGTTCAAGGCGTTCATCGGCTTCAGCTTCTATCAGGTCATCGCTTCGGCCTTTATCTATGTCTTCGCCAAGGTGCTTACAGCGATGTTCCAGGTCATCGGCAAGATCAGCATCTCGAATGCGCTAACTGTACTGCCCGCCCTTTTTATCACCCTCATGGTCTGCATCTACGGCCTGGTCAAGATACCGGAGCTGACGGGCGCGATTCTCAGTGGCCGCGCCGGAACCTGGGTCAACCCAATGGGGAGCTAACGCCATGACAAAGACATCTTTCTCCACTTCAGAAGCCGGACACAAGTTCATCGAGTTATACGCGGAGCCGGTTGTCACCAACACCTGGCTGAAAATTGCGCTGCTCATGCTCTCCATCGTCGCGCTCGCTTTGCTTGCGCTTCTCTGGCGTGCCGAGACCGCTGCCTCGCGGCTGAAGCCGCTTGTCATCTCCATCTCCGACATCGGGCGCGGCCAGGTCATGAACTATGACGACTTCTCGAAAATCCCCATCGACCGCGTGAGCAAATACTATCTCGCCCGCTGGTGCGAGCTTTACTACGGTCGCAATCACGCGACGTTGCAGCGGGACTTTTCACAGTCCCTCGATTTCTTCTCGAATGAACTGCAATCGGCCACATTGCAGCGTGTCAACCAGCAGAAGACCTTGCAGACGTTTGTGCTCGACCCAAGTGCGCCGGACGTGGACATCGAGATCGATGCGGTCAATCTCATCGACCTGCGCCAGCAGCCCTACAGCGCGCAGATTCAGTTTGAGAAAGTGTTCCGTTCGCCCGGCGACGGGCAGGAGCAGCGGCGGGAACGCTGGACCGTGAATGTCATTTACAGTTTCCGCGATGAGGTCCCCAACCAGATGCTGCTCACCAATCCACTTGGCCTCGTTATCAGCTATGTCCACGCAGACCAGGCATTCGGGAGTTAAAGCCATGCGACCGAAAAAATCCATTCTGCTCTATTGCGCCGACCGCGAACTGCTCTTGGCCACAGCCTTCGCGCTCCGTCTTCAACCCTACGATGTTACCGCGGTAGACGACAGCCGGAGCGCCGCTGCCGTCATGATGTCCGTCGATCTTGTCTGCGGCGTTCTGATCCACGCGAGGCAGGGCGACCTCGCCGGCAGGCTCATTCATCGCCTGCTGGAAACAGACCTTCACATCCCTGTGCTGTTGGTGGATCGCGCCGGCGACCTCGCACCCGTCCGCTACGCGGACATGGTGCTCTATGGCCGCAATACTTCGATGGCCCATATCCTCTCTGCTCTCGAAATCATCTGCCATCGCAGGACCGGGCCGAAGCCGAGGTGTGTGGCATGAGCTTCCGCCTCATCCAAGGCGATGCCCTGGCGTGTCTGAGCGGTCTGCCCGATGAAAGCGCGCATTGCGTTGTGACGTCGCCGCCTTATTGGGGATTGCGGGATTACGGCGTGGAAGGCCAGATCGGGCAGGAGCCGACACCGGAAGAATATGTCCGCAAGCTGGTTGAGGTCTTCCGCGAAGTGCGCCGCGTACTTCGCGCAGATGGAACCTGCTGGCTCAATCTCGGCGACACCTACGCTGGATATTGGGGAGACGCTAAAGCAAAAGAACAAAATCGCCGATCCAGCGCCGACACCAATGGCTGGACGAACGGCTTCCACATGAACGCGCGGCCTGATTTCCATCAGGCATTCGATGCGTTGCGTCTCAAGCCCAAAGACCTTGTCGGCGTTCCGTGGATGCTGGCCTGCGCCCTGCGCGCGGACGGCTGGTGGCTGCGTTCGGACATCATCTGGCACAAGCCAAATCCACTGCCGGAGAGCGTGAGCGACCGCCCCACGAAGAGTCACGAGTATCTGTTCCTGCTTGCGAGAAGCAGTTCGTATTACTACGACGCCGAGGCGATCAGCGAGATTGCCGTGGGCGATACGCCCGGCAATCTCACCCACAAGGACAAGACCGCATACGAGAACGGCGATGTTCACATGCGGACGAAGGCCGGACTCGCTAAGGTGACCGCTGTATCGCGGCGCAACAAGCGGTCGGTCTGGACGATTGCGGTCGAGGCGTTCTCGGAAGCGCACTTCGCCACCTTTCCGACGAAGCTGGTAGAACCCTGCATCCTTGCCGGTACGAGCGAGCACGGCTGCTGTGCGCACTGCGGAGCGCCGAGGAAACGGATCACCGAGCGCAGACATTCCTTTCAATCCGGCAGTGGCAGAGCGGGCCATGTGCCATCGGGCAAGTTCTCCGGCAGCGCCCAGGCGGAGAGTGGAGACTACGACATTCGCCTCGGTCCGGTCGTTACGACCGTGACCCTCGGATGGGAGCCGTCCTGCTCATGCTCGGCGCCTGTGGCGCCTTGCACGATCCTCGATCCATTCAATGGAGCCGGAACCACGGGCATCGTCGCGCTGCGACTTGGCCGCAGCTACATCGGCATCGACCTCAATCCCGAATACGTCGCCATGTCCGAGCGTCGCATCCGTGAGGATGCTCCGCTCTTCCGGCAGAAGGAGCAGCCGTGAGATACCTCTCTGTCTGCTCCGGCATTGAGGCCGTCTCGGTTGCATGGCAACCGCTCGGCTGGCAACCCGCGATGTTCGCAGAGATCGATCCGTTCTGCTGCTGGCTGCTGCGCTCGCGCTATCGCGCATCGCGGCCTGTGTTCATGCCCAGCCCGCACGATGCGCCGGACAGGAAAGAGGCCAGGCGCCGCGCGGCGGCCATTCGCAACGTCGTTGCTCTGCCCCCCGATGGTGACGTTATCAATGCGGGCGACTTTACAAAGATTGGAGCTGAGGATGTGGGAGCAATCGACCTTCTGGCCGGCGGCACACCTTGCCAGGCTTTCTCCGTCGCCGGTCGCAGAGCAGGACTGGATGATCCGCGTGGCAACCTCACCATCGAGTTTGCTCGACTTGCTGATCGGCTGCGGCCCCTATGGGTGGTGTGGGAGAACGTCCCCGGCGTTCTGTCGATTGACGACGGACGGACGTTTGGAGCCTTCCTCGGGTTATTGGTCCAACTCGGGTATGGGGTCGCCTACAGAATTCTCGACGCTGAGTATTTCGGAATACCCCAACGACGCCGTCGCGTCTTCGTTGTCGGATGTGCTGGAAACTGGCGAGCTGCCGCGGCGGTACTACTTGACTCCGCGTGCCTGTCGGGGCATCCTCCGCCGCGCAGAGAAGCGAGGCCAGGACCTGCCCGAGGCGTTGAAGTTGGCCCTGATGGTGGTCGCTTCACAGACACCGCCCCAACTATCGATGCCGGATGCAAAGATGGTTTCGTCCGCAATCAACTAGGCGTTGGGGTCCTCTCTTCCACGAAGGAAACATCGCATTGCCTCAATGCCGGAGGCATGGGCAGGCAGGACTTTGAGACAGAAACGCTGATCGCGCATTCGCTCTCTGCGGATGGGTTTGATGCGTCTGAAGATGGCACCGGACGTGGCGTGCCGATGGTGCCAGTCGCCATCAATACAGCCCATACAAATTCCAACGGAGCCGGATTTTCTGATGATCTCGCGCACACATTGGCTGGCAGTGGAGCGACCCAGGCTGTCGCCTTCAATCTACGCGGCAGAGAAGGCGGCGCGTTGCCGGAGGTATCCGGCGCAGCCAGCCTTCGCGCGACCACTGGCGGGAGCAGTAACAGCTACATTGCGTTTTCCGCTAAAGACTATGGCTCCGATGCGGACACCATAGTGCCCACCCTGCGCGGCATGGGACATGACGGCAGCCACGCCAACGGCGGCGGACAGGTAGCCGTGGCGTGGACGCAGGAACTCACCGCATCGACCGACATAGCCGGGACCCTTCAGCGTGGCGGCGAGGGAGGTAGAGCCGATGGCGTAATGACATCGCAGATGGCCGTGCGTCGCCTGACGCCGCGCGAGTGTGAGCGGTTGCAGGGTTTCCCCGACGATTACACCCTGGTCGAGTACCGCGGCAAGCTCGCAGCCGATGGACCACGCTACAAGGCCCTCGGCAATTCGATGGCAGTCCCGGTCATGCGCTGGATCGGACAACGCATCGCCGCCGTCGATCAAATCCTCCGTGAACACGACGCGAGGTGGAAGCCATGAGCCTCCGCTCCTTCACGGTGTTGGCGCATTCCTCGCGGAAGAGAGGCGGCCTTGACCTTCGCCCTGCCCGCATTCACTCGTCCTGTAGACCGCGCAGCTTCGCCTTCCACGGAGTCGCCCGGAAGCAGCCCCACACGATACCGGCAGACAGGCAACGATGCGGAAGACTGCCGAGCGTGGTTCACCAACTCCCCGCCGGTCAACGCCGAACTGGAAGCGCGACAGAACGACGACTCCGGCGTGCGGGTAGCGAATCAAGCGTATCCCTGTCCAGACACCTTGAGACGGATGTTTCTGTAGAGCGCCATCTCTCCTGGATTTTCCCATGTCTCACTCGGCCACTCGCTCGGTGCTTATCCCGCGCCCGGCGGCAGCTGCGCGGCTCTGCTTCTGCTTTGCAGCCCTTCGGGTTTCGGCTTTCAGAAAATCTTTTTGCCAAAGACAAGAACGCAAAAACATTTTCCGAACCTTCCGAAAAAGACGCCGCTTGGCCTTGGGAGCGGGGCACACTCGCGTCGCTTCGCGCAGGAGTGTCCCGAGTAAGAACAGGGCAAATCCAAACAGGAGAAAACATCATGGCACTCTACACCAACACCGTCACAGTCAAAGGTTATCTGGGGAAAGACGCTGAGACCTTCGCCACCCGCAACCAGAAGACAGTCGTCGTGCTGTCGCTCGCCACCAAGTCCGGCTATAAGGACCAGCAGAAGAACGAGTGGGTGAACCACACCGAGTGGCACCGCATCGTCGCCTTCGGCAAGCCCGCCGACTACGCGAAGGGCCTCAAGAAGGGCGACTACGTGGAAGTCGAAGGCGAGCTGCGCTCGACCGAGTACGTGAAGGAAGTCGGGCAGGGCAAGAGCAAGGTCAAGGTCACCTTCCGCGACAAGGAAGTGCGCGCCAACACCGTGAAGAAGCTCGCAGCACCGGCCAAGGGGGAGAACCTCGACGCCGATCCCATCACGGAGGATGACGCGGCTTAGGCCGCGTTGTCCTCCCTAACGGGAGGTGTGACATGCTGACTCTCTTTGCCAATAACGTCCTTTTACGTGGCTTCCTCGCTAAAGATGCCGAGGCTCCGTCATCCGACCACATCCAGAATGATTCGTTCGCGGTCCTGCTACTGGCGACCGTATCCGGCGTGTGGGACCTCGGCAACAACCAGTGGATACCACGCACCGACTGGCATCGCATCATCTGCCCGGGTCCGTTCTTCTGCGGTCTTACCCGCGGAATGAGGCGTGGCGATTACCTCGAAGTCGAAGGGGAGCTGCGTGCTCTGGAACAGGAACGCGTCATCGTTGTTGCCGGCGAACGCTTTCCGGTCAAGCACTCGACCTATGCCGTTCATGCTGTCCGCATCCAGCGGCTGGACCGGCCCGATGCACTGGTCGATTTCGGTGACTCCGATGACGACAGCAGGGAGGTTCAGCCATGAGCCTCCCCCGGAAGACAGTGAAACTTCGCGGGGACCTCGGCAGAGATGCCGAGGTCCCCACATCAGAGACAGCCAACGATGACTGTGTTGTGCTTGCGCTTCTGATCGAGTCCATCACGTCGGACAAACCGACCGGCTTACAGATAGCCAGAACCCTTCAAGTTCCGGTTGTTTGTTCCGGGCCGAACTTCTGCGGAGTCCACAGCGGCATGAAAGAAGGTTACTCCATTGAAGTCGAGGGCGAACTTCGCCTCTGCGAAGAGGATGGTCCGGTGGTATGGAGCCGCGAACCGCGAGTCATGCGGATAGGAGGTCCGAAAATTCGCGCGAGCCATGTGCGCAGGCTGGATGGTTCGGCCCACAGCGCCGGCGGCTGATGCCGCCCCTGGCGCTGTCGCGGGGAGGCTGCTCGCCTCTCCGCTTTTTCTTCTGCTGATGCCGCTTATCCATTGCGGCGGAAAGGACACAAATGATCGCCAACGCCGTCTTTGTCGCCACACTGATCTTTCTTGCGCTTGGCTTCTGGCTCACGCGCGAGATGCAGTTTCTCACTCCCTGGCGCAGTTTAATCCTGCATAGCTATCTCAAGAGCATCGCGCTTTATTGCGCTCTGCTCTTCGCCAACATCCTCGGCCTCACCATCTGGATCGAGCGCAAGTTCTTCCTGCGCGATACGGGCCGCAAACTCCGCCATCTCGACCAGGAAATCCATACCGGGCAGAGCGAATTGTCCGACGAAATCCTCGCGCAGTTCGGCGATGAGGAGGAGCGATAGCCGTGTTGAACGAAGACCAGTATATGGAGCGCACGCCCGACCTGATCGCCAAGGTGCGCCAGATGCGGGAGGCCGCCGAGAAAGAGATGAGCCGCTTTACGCGGCTGGCCGACTACGACGTGCGTCGTGTCGTCGGCCAGAAGCCTGCGGATGTTGTGGAGCCAGGCGCCGCGCAGACAGTCATCGAGTTTTCGCCGAAACAAAATGACGACGATGAGGCGCAGCCATGAGACTCGATATCCCCCAGGAATTGCCGCGCCGCCGTGAGGAAGCCGATGGCCCCAAGGTCCCTGCCGACGAGCGTGTGCCCAGGCGAGCCGTGCCGGAAAATCCCTTACAGCAGCGACTGAAGCAGGCTCCCGACCCAAGGCCGGACGCTCGCCACAGCCACCCGCGCACTCCTCGCAGAAAAAACGAACCGTCTCAGGACGTGCCGCGCGAGCGCCGCCGTCCTGTGCCTTCAGGAGACCCACGCCGACCGGCCCGCTCTGCGACCAACATCGTTGGTCTGGAGCTGCGGCCCGAAGAGAAGCAGCTTCTCCGCGAAGCCGGTCGCTTCCGCATCGTCCGCACGACGGACCTCCGCGAATCGCTTTACGACGGCAAGTCCCGCCAGCTTGAAAATGATCTCCGCTATCTGCGCGACAAGGGCCTTATCACGACCGCGCACGTCAACCTGCGCCGCGATGGGCGGCGGCGCAGCATCGAGCGCGTCGAAGTCGTCACGCTCACCAAAGAAGGCCGACGCCTCCTTATTAGGGATGGCGCCCTACCTAAAGACCAGAAGTTCTATGCCGGTCTGGTCAAGCCGCGCGAGGTGGAACACGACTCGCAGATTTACCGCGCGTACCGGAAAGAGGCCGAACGCATCGAGGGCAATGGAGGGACAAACCTGCGCGTGCGCCTCGACTACGAGATCAAGGCCGACGTGCAGAAGGCGATCTATCGGGAGCGCAAAGCCGACCCTGCGCGCGGCATGGCGGAGATCAAGGAGCAGGTCGCCAGGCAGTTCAATCTGCCGTTCGTGGATGGCGGTATCCAGATTCCCGACGCGCGCATTGAATACGACCTGCCCCGCGATCCAGGCCACGACCCAAGCGTGGATCAGGATCAGGGCTCACGCACCGGCCACGAGGACATCGAGGTCCTGACCGCCGCCTACCATCGCGGCCATCTGCGCTCGAAGGCGCAGGCCGGATTCCGCAACTACGCCTCGGCCTCCGACCGCGCCACACTCACCGCAAAGGTCGAAGATGACAGCCACCTCATGGAAAACATTCTGGAGTTGTGAGCGATGGAATACGACCCCATCCAATCTCTCGAAGCCATCGGCTACGTTCAGCGCGAGGCTTCGTTCCTGTATCTGGTCGCCGCGCATTCCGGCTACTTCCTCCGCCGCCAATACCACTCCTTCACGCAAAGGTCAGGTGGGAAGGTAGCGATCCGCTTTCTCACGAAAGCTCATCGCCATCGCCACATCCAGGTCATCGAGTGCGGGCAGAAGCGGCATGTCTACCACCTGACCTCCAAATCCATCTATGCCGCTCTCGGCTTCGCCGGATCGCAGCATCGCCGCATCAAGAGCGACGCCTACATCAAGTCCCGGCTCATGGTACTCGATTTCATGCTCGACCACCTCAGCGCGGACGTGCTCTTTACGGAAGCGGCCAAGGTGGATTTCTTCACGACGCAGTGCAGCGTGAAATTGGAACTGTTGCCGCAGAGCTATGTGGGCAGGCCGCTCTACTTCTCCGATAATTTTCCCATCCTGGTCTCCCGCATCGGTGTCCCGCGCTTTACCTTTTTCGATGAAGGCCAAGTCAGTAGCTCCCGGTTTGAGAATTTCCTTGAGCAGTACCAGTTGCTGTTCGGGGCGCTCAAAGCCTCGGAGTTGATCTATCTTGCCGACACAGAAGCCAACGTGCGGCGGGCCAGGGCCGCGTTTGAACGCTGCTTTCCCGCCGACCGGCTGCGTGGCGTAACGCCCCTCACACCGATGGGCGTCGATCACTTTCTGAAATTCCTGCGGGCCAGGCAGTTCTTCGAGGCCGAAGGTGGTGGCGTCCTGTCCTCGGAATTGCAGCTTCTGCGCGAGGGAGAATCGCTCTACACCACGCTCGAACA
>JASHPJ010000111.1 GCA_030038195.1 Acidobacteriaceae bacterium | reverse complement strand
AAGATCGGCATCATGCCGGGGCGCATCCACCAGGAAGGCTCGGTAGGTATCGTCTCGCGCTCGGGCACGCTGACCTACGAAGCCGTGCACCAGCTCACGCAGCGCGGCATCGGCCAGTCCACGGCCATCGGCATCGGCGGCGACCCGATCGTCGGCACCACGCACATCGATGCGCTGCGCCTGCTCAACGACGATCCGGGCACGGAAGCCATCATCATGATCGGCGAGATCGGCGGCACGAACGAAGAGGCGGCTGCGGCCTTCGTCAAGGAGCGCGTGAAGAAACCGGTGGTGGGCTTCATCGCCGGGCAGACCGCGCCTCCGGGCCGCCGCATGGGCCACGCCGGCGCCATCATCTCCGGCGGCCAGGGCACCGCAGCCGACAAGATGAAGGCCATGACCGCAGCCGGAATCCATGTGGTTGTTTCGCCCGCTGAGATCGGCGAAACGCTGGCCAAGGTGATCGGCAAAGCTTAAATTCCCAGATATCCAAGTTATGAGAAATTTAAAATGCTGGCGCTGTTTTAAATTTCTCATAACTTGGATTTTGCCTGATCGCAGCGCGCCAGAATCGTCCGCCGCAGGAAGACCGCGTATTTATCGCACTTTTTCGCTGTTAATCTCCGCTGCAAACTGCTCCAGCGTAAGAGCCTCGACACCCGGCACGAGCGCATTCAGCGCGGCCATTACAATAAAAGATGGAAAAACATCCTTTTTGAGGAGCAGACGCAAGTGCTGCAACGCACCTTCAGCATCATCAAACCCGATGCCGTTCGCAACGGCTACACTGGCGCCATTCTGGCCGAAATCGACAGAGCCGGCTTTCGCATTGTCGCCATCCGGAAGCAATCGATCTCCGGGCCACAGGCAGAGGGCTTCTATCACGTTCACAAGGAACGACCGTTCTTCGGCGACCTCTGCGTGTTCATGTCCTCCGGCCCCCTGGTGCTGCTAGTTCTCGAGAAGGACAACGCCATCGCCGATCTGCGCAAGCTGATGGGCGCGACGAATCCGGCGAATGCCGAAGAGGGAACCATCCGCAAGAGGTTTGCAGGCTCTATCCAGGAAAACGCCATCCACGGCTCCGACGGCGAAGACACCGCGGCCTTCGAGATTGGCTACTGGTTCGCCGCCTACGAGCTGATCTAGCTTCGCTGGAAAGGACCTGTCGATGACTGAGACCAACGCCGAGCTGGCCGTGCTGTTTCTTGCGTTCTCGCGGCAGAAGCTGCTGGGCCAGTACTGGCCGCGGCTGCGCGAGACAGTTGCGTCGCTGCGCGAGGAGCAGGTGTGGTGGCGGCCCAACCAGGCCAGCAACAGCATCGGCAACCTGATTCTGCATTTGAACGGCAACGTGTACCAGTGGCTGGTGGCGTCGTTCAACGGCCAGCAGGACAGGCGCAACCGGCCCGCGGAGTTCGCCGCAAAGGGCGAGGCGACGGCAGCCGACCTGCTGGGCAGGCTGGGCGCGACCCTGGATGCTGCGGCGGCGGTGCTGGATCGCCTGACCGCAGAGGAGTTGCTGGCGCCTTACGAGATTCAGGGCTACCACGTGCGTGGGCTCGATGCCGTCTATCAGGTTGTCGAGCACTTCGGCCTGCACTACGGGCAGATTCTCTATATCGCCAAAAGTCTGACCGGCAGGGATCTTGGTTTCTATAAGGAATTGAGCAGGACCGGCCGCGCCGTGGAGCAGGGTCAAGAGCGTTTTTCTACGGAGACTCATCCGGATACGAGATGATTCAGCCACGACGCGCGGCGGCAACGCGTGGAATCCCCTGCAGATCGGCGATAAATACGATGTTTGTGAAACCGGCCGCCGCGAGCAACACCTGCACGCTTGCCTGCTGGTCGTAGCCGATCTCGATCGCGACGCATCCGCCGGGGACGAGCGCGTGGAAAGCCTCAGGGATAAGCCGGCGATAGATCGCCAGGCCGTCCGGACCGGCAAAAAGCGCCTGTGCCGGCTCGTAGTCGCGCACTTCGACGGCCAGCGACGCACGATCTGCTTCCGGCACGTAAGGCGGATTGGAAACGACGATCTCGAACGGCTCGCCGACAACGGGCGCAAGCAGATCGCCTTCGAAGAAACGGATGCGATCGGCAACTCCGTTGCGCGTGGCGTTCTGCTTTGCGATTGCGAGCGCGGCCGGCGAAAGATCGACTGCGGTGACGATGGATGCGGGCAGTTCGTGCGCCAGCGCAACGGCGATTGCGCCTGAGCCTGTGCCGATGTCGGCGATGCGCGGATGAGCGAAGCTGGTGGCAAGCTCGATTGCTTTCTCCACCAGGTGCTCGGTTTCGGGACGCGGGATCAGTACCTCCGGCGTGACAAGAAAGCGCCGGCCGTAGAACTCGGCGTAGCCATCGATGTACTGGATCGGCTCGCCACGATAGCGGCGCTCGATGCGTTCAGAATATGCATCCGCTTCGTCATGGGAGATACATGCGTCGGCATGCGCCATGAGCCACGCCTTGTTCTGGGCAAGCGTGCCAAGCAACAGGCTTTCCGCATCCCGCCGGGCGCGTTCAGCATGCGGACTTTCGCGCAGGCTCTGTTCGCCACGAAGAAGCAGCGCTGCTACCGTGATCGTGTTCACCGCGTTACGCCGCCTGCTCGCCGCCGGCCTTCAACTGCTCCGCTTGAAAGTGCGCAATCAGCGCGTCGACCACCGGCTGCAGGCGGCCTTCCATGACCAGGTCGAGCTGGTGCAGGGTGAGGCCGATGCGATGATCGGTGAGCCGGTTCTGCGGGAAGTTATAGGTGCGGATCTTCTCGCTGCGGTCGCCGGAGCCCACCATCTGCTTGCGCTCCTTGGCCAGCTCGGCGTTCTGGCGCTCCAGCTCCATCTCATAAAGCCGCGAGCGCAGCACGCGCATTGCCTTTTCACGATTCTTGATCTGCGATTTCTCGTCCTGGCAACTGACTACGGTGTTAGTGGGCAGATGCGTGATGCGCACGGCGGAATAGGTGGTGTTAACCGACTGGCCGCCGGGACCCGACGAGCAGAAGGTATCGATACGGATGTCCTTGGGCTCGATCTTGATATCGACTTCCTCGGCTTCGGGCAGCACGGCCACTGTGACGGCCGAGGTGTGCACGCGGCCCTGCGTCTCGGTTGCCGGCACGCGCTGCACCCGGTGCACGCCGCTCTCCCACTTGAGCTGCGAGTAGACGCGGTCGCCTTCGATGATGGCGATCACTTCCTTGTAGCCGCCTACGCCGGACTCGGAGAGCGACATCACTTCGACCTTCCAGCGGTGCTGCTCGGCAAAGCGCGTGTACATGCGGAAGACTTCTGCGGCGAAGAGCGATGCCTCGTCGCCGCCGGTGCCGGCGCGGATTTCGAGGATTACGTTCTTTTCGTCGTTGGGATCCCTGGGCAGCAGCAGCAGCTTGAGCTCTTCTTCGAGTGCGGGCAGGCGCGGCTCGAGCGCAGCGATCTCGGCCTCAGCCAGCTCGCGCAGGTCGGGGTCGCTTTCGGCCAGCATGGCGCGCGCTTCGGCCAGTCCCCGGCGAACCTGCTTCAGCTCGCGGAACTTCTCCACCGGCGCTTCGATCTCGCGCAGCGCCTTGGCAGTCTTCTGGTATTTTTCGTGGTCGTTGATGACCTCGGGCAGCGCGAACTGCGCCTGCAGCTCGTCGTAGCGCTGCTCCATCTGTTCCA
>JASHPJ010000009.1 GCA_030038195.1 Acidobacteriaceae bacterium | reverse complement strand
CTGGTTCTGCAACCGATTGATAAAGTATAGGTCTCGGGTACTCCAGGCTCCGCCGCGGCAGACCGCGGTCCGCTACGGCGGAACCTGGGAAACCACGACGCCAAAGATACGAATCCGCGCGTACCTCAGCCCCAGCAGGAAGTATTTCATTGATGCATTGCGAGCCGGCTTTCAGTGCTGCGCGGTCGTGGCGGCTTGCCTGGCCTTATCTTCTGCAATGAACAGCGCCCGGCGTGCGTCGATGTTGCCGGGATCGTTGTCGAGAACCTCCTTCAACTCGGCAATCCCCTGTTGCCAGCGCCCGGCACGGCAGAGCGCCAGCGCGTAGTTGTAGCGATAGCGGTTCTGCTGCGGGTTGATCTCAAGTGCTGCCCTGTATTTCTCGATTGCCTGGATCGTATCGCCCTGCT
Organism: Acidobacteriaceae bacterium; assembly: GCA_030038195.1. Taxonomy (GTDB): domain Bacteria; phylum Acidobacteriota; class Terriglobia; order Terriglobales; family Acidobacteriaceae; genus Telmatobacter. The sequence continues at coordinate 34,043 of JASHPJ010000009.1, read as the reverse complement.
GCTCCAGGACAACGCCGTCATGATCCAGCGTCTCAGCCTGTTGAAAGTGTTCGTTGGCCTGCGTGTCCTGCGCCAGCAGCGTTTGCGCTTCGGCGCGCACGTGTTCGGCCGGCTGGCTGTTGCCGGCCTTCTTCAGCGCTCTGCCAAGTTTGTAAAGCAACGCGATCGTGGGGTTGGGCATGGCTTTTCGAGCCAGTTCCAGATGAACGACAGCCTCGCGCGCGTTTCCTACGATCAGGTACTCCGAACCCAGCTCGTATTGCGCTTCTCCATCATGCGGATTCAAAGCTGCAGCGTTCCGGAAGGCCGCAAGCGCAGCCGCTTCATCTCCTGACTCGCTCCTCAGATCGCCCAGTTGGATCCAGGTCTGCTCGTCCTTGGGATCGATCCGGGCTGCCTGGGTCAGCTCGTCGATGGCCCGCGCCGGCTGCTGGTCAGCATAGATCTTGGCCAGCAGATAGTGTGCGCGTGCAGCCGAAGGCGCTGCGGGCTGCAAGGCAATCGCCGTCTTCAACTGGGACTCTGCGCCGCGCAGGTCGCCGGCCTCCGCCAGCGTCATCGCAAGGTTGATGTGTGCTTCGGTCATTTTTGGATCGAGCGCGACAGCCTGCTCGAACGCCTTGCGCGCAGCGTCGAACTCAGCGAAGCGATTTAACGCGGTTCCCAGCATGTTATAGGCCACAGCCGAGCTAGGCTCGAGCTCGATTGTCCGGCTGAGTTCCTGGATCGCTTCTGATCGTTCGCCCTCGACCGCATCAATCTGTCCAAGCAGCAGGTGCGCTCCGGCATCCTCGGGATGCAGCTTCAGCCGGGCTTCGAGCAACTGCGCGGCGCGCTCGTAGGAGCCGGCGTTGAACAGGCGCCGCGCCTCATCGAGAGACGTGCTCTGCGCCGGCGCGTTCGCGACACCAGACAGACACAGCAGGAAAACCAGGAAGATACCTCGCCGTGCTTTGAGCTTCGCGCGCTGCAAGCTCCCGCCGCTGCAAGGTGAGTATGGGACCGGCATCGCCGCGACTCCCGGGGATGCGCTGCGATCCATCGCAGCGCCCGCCTTCCAGATTACCGGTGAACGCAAAGGCGATGCAAAAACGAACGCATCGAAAAGCATTTGCGCTTGCCGCACAAAAGCCGCGTAGCAGGCGCAAAAAGAGGAGCGAGCAACTGAATCAGAGCCTCCCTAGAAGTTCATCAGCAGCGTGAACTGCAGCTCGCGTGGCGGATTGCCGGGCAGCAGCGAAGACACCGTACCAAAGCCCGTCGCGTTCACCGTGTTAGCCGGCGCGGCATAGTTGATGATGTTCAATACGTTAAATGCCTCTGCGCGAAACTCGAGATACGTGCCTTCCCTCGCAATCGGAATTCGCTTGAACGCCGACAGATCGAACTGCGTAACATGGTCGCTGTAGAGACTGTTGCGCGGCGAATTCCCATAGCTGTACGAGGGAATCGTATAGGCCGTGGTGTTGAACCACTCCAATTTTGTCGGATGGGAGACGTGCGGGTTGCCGACCAGGTTGGCGCGCGCGTAACCAATGCCGTACACGGTGCCGCCCACGTTCGCCACGTCGCCATTCACGAGGATGCTGAAAGGCTGGCCGGAGCGAATACTGAAGATCGAGTTGGCCTGCCAGCCGCCCAGCAGCCACGACGCCGGACTGGATTGCAGATAACGCCGGCCGGGGCCGAAAGGTAACTGGTAAATCATGCTCGACGAAAGGAACTGTGGCACGTTGAAGGCTGATGGCCCCACGTTGCGATCCGGATGGTAATAGTCCTGGATGCCTGCGCCGCCACCACCGGGGCCGTTCTCAGAGGCCAGGAATCCGCTGGCTCCATTGTCAATCGACTTCGACCATGTGTACGAAATCAGGAATTGCAGGCCATCCGTCATGCGCTGATTGGCGCTCAACTGCAGCGAGTTGTAGCTCGACTTGCCGATACTGCGCCCAAAGTACACATTGCCCTGCCCCGGCCACGGCCGCAGCGCGTCTACTTGCGCTGGCGTGCCGGTGCTGGGCGTGATGGCCTGGTTGCCTGCCCCGGTGTAGTCAAGGTGATGGCTGGCGCTGCCCACATAACCGGCGGTCACGGTCAGTGTCCGGCTCACTTCACGCTGGATCTCGAGGTTCCACTGGTTCGAGAGCGGCGTCTGTTTCTTGGGATCGGCATTCCAGAACAGCGTGCCCCACGGCGCCGCGGTAGGCAACGGCGAAGCGCTCAGGCTTTGCAGGCTGTTGATGTAGGTGAGCTGTGAGCCCAGCGTTCCGTTCAGAGACTGGAAGACCGTTTGTGCGGCTGGCCAGTTACCCACGTGATTGGCCATGTCCTGAATGAACCCGGCAAATTCGTCGTAGACCAGCCCATATCCGCCGCGGATGACGGTCTTCGCGTTCCACGAGTACGCCAGTCCCAGGTGCGGACCAAAGTTGTAATCGACCGGGCAGCGGTACGATGCGCAAGGCGCGAGCGCGATGTGGTTTCCTTCCGGAATCGTGTTCAGCGCGCCCGGCAGGCATGGCGCAGCATTGGCTGTTGCGCACTGCGGCGGCAGTTGCTTGCCGCTGATGTCATAGTAGCCCGTGTTCACATCAAATCCGCCGAAGATGGTGCCGCTCAGATTGCCAATCGGCTCCAGCTTGTCGTAGCGCAGGCCTACGTTGACCGTCAGCCTCGGCGTCGCCTTCCACTGGTCCTGGAAGAATCCGCCAAACTCGTTAAACGATTCCGTCCAGTTCTGCCCAATGTACGTCTGCCCCAGGGGAATGCCGAGCAGCGCCGACGCGAGCGACGCGCCCGTGTTGCCCACGTTGTTCGGATCCTCCGTGGTCGAGTTGTTGAAGGCGTAGAACTGCTGGTTATACGCCGGCGTGGCGTAGTACTGGTGAATCCACTGGAAACCGCCGGAAAAGAAGTGCTTGCCCTTCAGCCAGGAGAGCGTCTCCGCGGTCTGGTACACGTGATCCTGCTGATTGATGGCGGCTCCGCCCACGCCGCCCTGGTTCTGCGACCCGCTGGGGTTGCTCCATGGCGTTTGCAGTTCGAGCGCCGGCACGCCGTACTTCGCGATTCCGGCAAATCCTTCCGACGACGCCGCTGAAGATCCCGTGGAGAAAGCGGTGGTCTCGAGGTAAGGAGTGCGCGAGTAGCCGAATTTGAAATCGGAGACGATCGTCTGCGAGAACTGGTGCGTCCAGTCGCCGCCCATATTCACGCGCGGCCGGTCGACATGCGTGCCCAGTATCTTGGTAATCGGCTCCACGTCAAGCGTGTGGAAGTGCGTGAACCGCCCGGAAAGCATGTCTTTCGCGCCCAGGGTCTCGTCTATCTTGATCTGGTAGGTGTTGCTGTTATCCGTCTCGGGCTGAATATTCTGTGCGTTGTACTGCGGCAGCGCCGGGTTGGAGTAATTGGGCCGGTCCCAGTAAGCCTCGAAAAAATTTGCCGTCATCTGGTTGATGCGGCTGGGGGGAATAACGTTCGGTACGCCGTTGTAAGAGAACTGCTGCGCCGTGTAGCCGCTTGGCGCCGCGGGATCAGGCGTGAGATTGGTTGGATCGTAGATGTTCTGCCCGATGATCGAGTGGGAAAAATCGCCCGACAGCTCCGCGCTCGTAGGAACGTAGTAGAAGGTCTGTTGCGGCTGGCTGTAGCGCCAGCCCTCGTACGCAAAATAAAAGAAGGTCCTCTTGCGGCCGTCATAAAGTTTAGGCACAAAGACTGGCCCTCCAACACCCACGCCAAACTCGTTCTGGTGATAAGGCGCGGGGCCGGAATTCAGCGCATCCTTGAAAGGGTCGCGCGCGTCAAAAAAGTTGTTCCTTACGTCTTCCCATGCCTCACCGTGCAGGCTCGCCGTTCCGCTCTTTGACACAAGGTTGATGGTGCCGCCCATCGAGCCGCCATATTGCGCGTCGTCGTTGTGCGACTCTACTTTGAACTCCTGCACAGTCTCGATGATCGGCGTAATTGCATAGCCGCTGGCCACGTTGGTCGAGTTCCAGATGCCGTCCAGGTAATACAGGTTCGAGCGGTTCCACTGGCCGTTGACGTTGGGCCGGAAGGTCGGCGTGTTCGGAATGCTCACATCCTGCTGGTAGCTCGATCCGCTGTTGGCGCCCTGCTCGTTCTGCACCGGAGTCACGCCCGGTGTAAGTGTGAGGATCTGTGTAAAATTGTGCCCATTCAGCGGCAGATCGTTGGCCGCGACCGTGTCGATCACCGTTCCCAGGCTTGAGCTGGAGGTCTGCAAAGCCTCTGACTCGGCGGCAACCTCGACTTTCTGCTCCACGTTGCCGACTGCCAGCTTGTAGTCAAGGGCCACGATCTGGTTCACCTGGACCGTGATGTCGCTCTGCTCGACATCTTTGAACCCCGGCGCCGAGACACCGACGGTATAGACGCCCGATGTCGATACGTTGCTGAAGTTGAATCGTCCGTCCTGGTTGGTCGCCGTTTCCCGTTTCACGCCCGTTGCGCTGTTGGTCAGCGTCACGCGGGCATGCGCAATGTACGCGCCTCCCGGATCGGTTACGCTTCCATTCACTGTGCCGGTCGCCGTCTGCGCCCGCAGCGGCAGAGGACCGCAAAGCGGCATCGCGAGTCCGGGCAGAAGCGCTATCCAGGCAATTTTTGTCTTCATCGTGCAGCCTCCTGATCAGTCTTGATGTGTGTGATGCTTCCGGCAGGTCAAAGCAATCCCTTGGCGCGCGGCTCTCGCCGGCGTCGGAATCAAGGCGCAACGCTCGCTTAAAACGCAAAATGTTTCAGATAACGATCAATTGGGTCGAGTTCGAATCACCGCGAATCCCGATCCGCGGCCGAAGCGCGCCTCTCCCTTGCGCGCCTCCGGGGAAGAATCTCTCTGGAGCGGACCGGCACACGCCCCCCTCCAGCACGGCCCTCAGTGTTACGAACCGCAAAAACGATAGCCAATACAAAAATGTGCGATAGCATATAAAATCTTGCTATTTTTGTTTTCCGGTTATCATGGCAGCGCAGGGCCGCTCCGGCGGAATCAGCCGATGCCCTTTCAGCGGAGACATGCATGAGCGCAAAAACGAAGCTCCCCTTTGATCCCAGGGCAGTGCGATTCGAAGAAGAAACAAAAACCTTTGAAGAAGCTATCTTTCACTTCCTCTCGCTCGAAGACCGCCGGCGCTGGATGCAACCCGATCTCTTCACCGACCTCACGGTCTTTCAGGTGGGCTACTTCAAGAGAGCGCACGGCCACGCCGTAGAGCGTAAAAGCCTCGACGAAGGCATCCTGATTTATTGCGTGGCCGGCAAAGGCGAGTATTCGCAGCGGAACACTACGTGGACGGTCCTGCCCGGCGACCTGCTTTACTGCGCGCCGAAGACTCATCACATCTACAAGTCCGACGAAAAGGACCCGTGGACCATCCACTGGATGCATGTCTCAGGGTCGCGCATGGCGCTTTACCGCAAGCTGATTGGCTTTACGCACACCGCCCCCATCGTCAAGCTTGGCATGCACCTTGACATCGTCGAGCTTTTTCGCTCGCTCTACGATCTCTACACGCCGATCAATGACGAGACGCACCTGGCCGCGATCTATGCCTGCGCGCAGCACATCCTGGCGGCCATGGCGATGGCCCAGCGGCCGTCCAGTGCCAGTCCGCAATGGGAGCGCGAGATTCAGACCGTGATCGGCTTCATGGAACACTCGGTCGACAAGAAGATGCGCCTCGATGACTTCTCGGATTATCTGGGCCTTTCGCGCTTTCACTTCTCGCGGCGCTTCCGCACCATCACCGGCATGCCGCCAATGAAATATTTCATGCACCTCAAAATCAAGAAAGCATGTTTCCTGCTGCAGTCCACTTCCATGAAAGTGAAAGCCATCGCACGCGATCTTGGCTTTGAGAACGAGTACTACTTTTCACGCTGCTTCAAAACCTGCGTGGGTTGTTCGCCCCAGCAATACTGCAAAGTTCCCTGAGAACCTGTCTAAAAGCTTGATGTTTTGAAAGAGCACGGCTTCAACCGTACCAAAAAGCGTGATTTTGATGGATACTTCACCCTCTGCTTCGCCGGCCGGCGAAGCGGAGGGTGAAAAAGAGAAGTTGATCCAACACGTATTATAGCACGGCTGAAGCCGTACCCTTTCAAGGCTCTTGCCTTGCTCTGAAGAGTCTTTAAACAGGCTCTGCGTGGCCGCGATTTTTCCCAACGACAAAATGTTGAACCGGCTTTTGGTTAAAAATTGCTCTGAGTGTCTAAAATTTTGCTCTTGGTTTTGCAGCCAAAGCTTGGAGGACGCCGCACAGTGGCATGCCAAAGAAATCAAGGTTTTCATCGCACCAGGCAGGGCTCTGCGGCCTTTGCGACGCGCCGGCGCGCGCTTGCATTCGAGCTTGCAAAGCGCAGGTTGCAGTGTGTTCGACTCCGTGCCCGTTGTTGACGGGCAAAAACAGGCGACCCTATAGTAGCGAATTGTCGCCGAACCCCTCGCAAAAAGAAGGTATTCTCTTGAAAAGCATCTCCTTGGCAATCCGCATAGCCCTGGCCTGCGCAGCGCTGCTTGCGTGCGCCGCGTCTGCCGTTACCGCGCAACAGCAGGACTCGCTGCACATCACCCACCAGTACGCTGACGTGGATGCGCGCAGCATGATTGGCCTGCCCATGGGCAGCCACAAGACAATTGTGACCAGGGAAGGTCAGCTCCAGTGGTCGCAATGGAGCCTGGCGCGCAAGGGACGCGCGGTTCTGTTCGGATTCAGCGAGCAGCTTGACGGTGCGCTCGGCATTCACCTGGATGAAATCTCCGGCGGCCGGGAAAAATCGCTGACGCCTGGGGGCCAGCGCCTGGATGAGATGCGCTTTCCCTTCGTGGTAACCGGCTGGAAGGGCGATGCACTCAGCGTCCGCGAAACCGCCTTTGCCAGCGCGGCCGGCAAGGGACTGGACGTTGTTCTGCTGTCGGTCTCCAACAGCGACTCACATCCGCGCACGCTTGAGCTTCGCTTGAGCGGCAAGCAGCGCAACCTGCCCGCATTTGCCAGCGGCGATCAACTGGCCACGCGCGACGGCAATCTGCTGGCCGTCGTCGAGCCGGCGAGCGGCGTGTCCGTGCAATCCACTGCCGACGACGGGCTCACGCTCGTCCAGCAGCGCATCATTCCGGCGGGCAGCTCGATCACCTTCTGGATCAAGCTTCCCTACGAGCAGCCCGGCGCGGAGAAACAGGTCGTGCCCGCGGCCGACGCACCCACGCTGCTGGCCGATGCGCGCGCCGCATGGCAGAAACTCTGGAGCCAAGGCACGCAGATCGAGCTGCCGGCGCGCGAGAAAGAGCTCTCCGATTTCTATCAGGCTTCCGTGGCCTATATCCTCATGCTCACCGAGCGCGACGAGCACGGTGAGCTATGGACCCTCGACGGTCCTGCGCTCTATCGCGAGTTCTGGGGACGCGGCGAATACTTTCAGGGCCGCTCCATCGAGTTCGCCGGCTATCTTGGCATCGGCCTCGACACGGTAAAGCACACCTTCAGCCTGCAGAAAGACGACGGCGAGTGGGATTGGCCCGTCACCAGCGGCTGGCCCGCGTGGGACAACATCGGCGGCAATGCAGCCTCCGTGTGGGACTACTATCTGCTCACCCGCGACAGGCAGTGGCTTGCCGGCTCCTATCCGCACCTGGCCGCCGCCGCAGACTGGATTAATCTGCATCGCGAAGAGAGCATGGTTCCCGAAGATGCGCCCGACGCAACCCGTCCCATCCATCGCCAGATTCCGTGGAGCTGCACGCCTGAGACCTCGCCCCCGCTCAAGCCCGGCGAAAAACCCTACTGGTACGGCCTGCTGCCCTGGAGCTACGGTGACAGCGGCCTGCCCGAAGGCCATCCCTTTCCGCACAACACCTGGGGACTCTATACGATCAAGATTGCCGAGATGGCCGCAAATATCCTCGGCAAGCCTGACGACGCGGCCCGCTTCGCCTCAGACTACGCTGACTACAAGCAGGCTTACTTCACGGCGATGCAGCGCTCCATTGCTCTCGAAAAAGGCGATCCCGACGCGCCGTATCTGCCCGCCATGCCCACCGAGCCCGGCGCGGACGTTTCGCAGAGCCTCATTGCCGTTTATCCAACCGGCCTGCTCAAGCCCGGCAATCCGTGGGTAACCAACCTGCTCAGCCGCATGCGTCGCGACGAGCTGCAGGGACTGCCCACGCACATGGCGTGGATGGGCGCGGGAGGCGTGTGGCCAAGCGAGTCGATGAACGTGGCGGAAACCTACCTGCGCCGCGGCAACATCGACAAAACCGTCAGCCTGCTCATCGCCACGCTCAACCACACCTACACCACCGATACGTTCCGCGAAGAGATCAAGGTAGACAAGACCAAGCCGCTCGCCTGCGCGTCCGGCCAGTCGAAAGACGTGCCAGACGGCTACGGAACCGGCGATATGCCCGAAGCATGGGGCCCGGCCAATCTCATTCTCCTTGTGCGCGACATGCTCTTCTATGAAGACGGCGACTCGCTTCACGTTCTGGCCGGCATCCCCGCAAACTGGATTCGCCCCGGTGAAAAGATTGCCATCGCGTCCGCGCCCACCACGCTCGGAGGCAAGGTCTCTCTCAGACTGGACTACACGCAGGCCGATACCATGCATCTGCACCTCGAATCCACCGCCACTGTGCCCGAAGCGATCGTCCGTTTCCCGCTCCCAGACGGCGCCAGGCTGCGCTCCGTGACTGCCAATGGTCAATCCATCAGCGACTTCAGCGGCAACACGGTCACGCTCAAAAACCTGGCGGGCCCCGTAGACCTCGACGCACAGTTTTAAATCCGATTCCAACCGTGCAGCTCGGCCCCCACGTCGAGCTGCACTCCGGTCTGGGCAGACAGTCCGTGTGCCGGCCCGATTGCCTGCCGTGCTCAAACGGTCTTTCCGCTCCGGCCAGCCGAAAGTAACCAGCGATTGATTTTTCATCTCATTGATTTGAAAGAAGATCGGGATCATGTTCCGACAAGCCAGGTGACTCTCTGCGCATTACGGTGCCACGAAAGGTGCATTGGGCTTTCTCTCGCCACCCGGTAGCATACAAGTCTAAGGTCCAAATTATTTTTTGCTCAGTAAGATAAAGCGGCGGACCGGGGTTGTTTCCCCCAAACAATGCGTCCGGGCCGAGACTCTTTGAGAGTACAGGATGACGTTTCGAGTCAAGGCTCTCGTGTGCTTCGTGGTGGCCAGCGCAGTCGCCAGCCTGTACTGGGTCTCAGGGCACGTCATGACCCAGTGGCCGCACTTCGCGGTCTATCTGGCAGCCGTTGTGCTTAGCGCCAGGATGAAGGTGGCCGTGCCCCGGACCGAGGCAACGATGCCGCTCAACTTCCCCTTCGTGCTGCTGGGCATTCTGCAGCTCTCACCGCTTCAGGCTGCCGTCCTAGCTGTTTCGGGAGCCATCGCGCAGTGGCCGTTCGGCAACGTTGCGCCTGCCTCTCTGGTCCGTCTTCTTTTCGACGCTTCCAGCGCGGCCACGGCAACCGTGCTCGCGTGGCAGACGTATGCGTCTTCGCTCCAGCCGCTCAGCAGTGAAACAGCGCCCGCTCTGGCCCTGGCAGCCGCGGTCTACCTGCTCATCCACTCTATTCCCGCGGCCCTGCTGCAGGCTTTCGAGTCAGGCACTGCACAATCGAAGCAATGGCGCCGCGAACTGCTGCTGCATACCCCGTTCTATATTGTCAGCGCCATGCTGGCCGCCGCCGCAAGCTTTATCGGCGCTCAGTTCGGCTGGATGACTTCGCTGCTGCTCATCCCACTTGTCTACACGGCCTATCGCGCCTACGAGGCACAGATGGAGATCGTGCGCGACCGCGACCGGTACATTGTCGAGACCGAGGCGCTGCACCTGCGCACAATCGAAGGCCTGGCGATGGCCGTGGAGGCCAAGGACCAGAACACGCACCGCCACCTGATGCGGGTAAGACTGTATGTGGCCGAGCTGGGCAAGGCAATGGGTCTCAGCAAACCCCAGATGCAGGCGCTCGCCACCGCATCGTTCCTGCACGACATCGGCAAGCTCGCGATTCCCGAACACATCATCAACAAGCCCGGCAAGCTCACCCACGAAGAGTTCGAAAAGATGAAGATTCATCCGGTGGTGGGTGCCAACATCCTGGAGCGGGTACACTTTCCCTATCCCGTGGTTCCCATCGTGCGGTCGCACCATGAGGCCTGGGATGGCAGTGGATATCCCGATGGCCTCAGGGGCGAAGACATTCCCATCGGAGCGCGCATCCTCACCGCGGTGGATTGCTTCGACGCCCTTGCCTCAGAACGGCCTTATCGCCGGGCCATGCCGATCGACGAGGCGATGGCCTTCGTCAAAAGCAAAGCGGGCACGCAATTCGATCCGGTGGTTGTGCGGCTGTTAGAAGAGCGCTATCTGCAACTGGAAGAGTTGGCGCGCCAGCAGAGCGAAGAGATGGAGCCGCTCAGGACCGACCTCCTCATTGAGCGCGGCGCGGCGCCCGGCGCGGGCTTCCAGCCCGAACAAGCCGCATCCGGCTCCGTAGAGCATGACCGGCCCTCACGCAGCGAGAGTGCCAACGCGCTGGCGGCAGAGTCTCTGAACCTGATTGCAGCGGCCAGCCGCGAGGCCAAGGCCGTCTTCGAGCTGAGCCAGATGCTGGGCACTTCGCTGAGCACGCGCGAAACCAGCGCCATGATGTCCAAGCGCCTGCAGCCGCTCATCCCGTTCGACTGCTTCGCTGTCTACCTCAAGTCAGAAGAGTCGGTGAAAGCGCAGTACATTGATGGTGCCCTGGCTCATGCATTTTCGTCGCAGCACATCCCGCTCGGCGAAGGACTGTCCGGATGGGTTGCGCAGAACGAGCGGCCCATTGTGAACGGCAATCCGACGATGGAGACGAATTACGTGGTCGAGAGCGGCATGCTGAGTGAAAACAGCTCCGCGCTTTCCATTCCGCTCTTTGATTCAGCCAATGCCGCCTTTGGCGTTCTCTCCGTCTACTCCTCAAAGCACGCCGCCTTTTCCAAGGACCATCTGCGCATCCTGGAAGCAATCCAGCCCAAGTTCTCGCTCTCGCTTGAAAACGCGTTCCGGTTCCGCAATGCCGAAGCCGATGCCCGCATCGACCACCTTACGCAGCTCGTCAACATGCGCTACTTCTCGCAGCAGATCAATGCGCAGGTGGAAAGAGCGCACGCGACCGGGCAGCGTTTTGCCGTGGGCGTGTGCGACCTGAACTCGTTCAAAGCCGTCAACGACCGGCACGGCCACCTGAAGGGCAACGACCTGCTGCGCGCCATCGCCGAAGGCTTCCGCACCTGCTCAGGCCCCGCCGACATTGTTGCCCGCATGGGTGGAGACGAGTTCGCCTTCCTGTTCCCTGCCATGGACGAATCGCTGACCGGGACCCAGTTGAAGAGGCTCGATGACGCTGTGCAAAGAGCCTGCGCCGGACTGCGCATCGAGGCGTCCATCTCTTCGAGCATCGGCATTGCCTATTACCCTGACGACGGCGACACCGCCGAAGAGCTGCTGGGCAAAGCCGACCGCGAGATGTACCTGAGCAAGCAGAGCTTCTATCGCCAGCGCCGCCGTGGCGAAGCCGGCCTCTTCCTGGTGGGCTCAGGTTCGCGTTAGAGCCGTTCTCCCATTCACGCGCAGTGTGAATGGATGCACCTGGCGGCTCTTTCTTAAGGAAAACGCCGCTTCAGAGCTGCGGCTTCGCTCTACACCCATCGGAGAACTTCCGTGGCGTTCGAGAATCGCGCTCTCTCGCATGCCGGGCAAAACACCATCACACGGCGAAGTCGAGGGCAACCACTTCGTGCACTTGCACGCCTGGCACTGCCAGCCGAATCAAGCCGTTCTCCTCGCGGTAAGGAATCTCATTGCCAGCCGCAAGCAGGTGAACTCTTTTCACGCGCCGGCCCGCAGGAACGCGAATCGTGAGCTTTTGTTCCGGGAGAGGAATCACCTCGCGAATCGGCCCTCTCATCATCATCGGGTTCGTCATGTTCACCAGGTGCACGGTCATGGAACCTTTCTGCCCCCAGATCGACACATCCACGATGCCTTTTCCTTCCACGGTTACCGGCATAGGCTCCTGCGTGGCCCAAAGCACGGCGTTGCGCAGCAGCTTCGCATGATCCACATTCATCACTTCCCAGAACGTGCTGCCGATGTCCCAGGGAAAATAAACGACTCGGCCTTTGCCCGCCTGCCGCAGAAACACGCCTGCATCCTGGCTCTTCACCGGCCTCGGAAAGCACTCTTCCATGGGCAGGTCAGGATAAGTGGGAATCACCTTCAGAGGCGAAAAGCCCGGTTCGCCAATGGGATTCACGTGGACCCTGCGAATCCCGTTGATGATGCGGCCGGCATCTTCAAGCCCCGCGAGCAGCGGGTGGTATTGTCCCGTAGCCGGGTCGCGCTCGAGCTCAAGATACGAGTTGAGCATGGGGCCTTCGTTGCTCCCCGCATATGACGCGCCGAAAAGCTCCGCCAATCCGAAGTCCGCGCGTGGCACGCCCCACTCGTCATACAACGAGGTCTCATAGGTGGCAACGATGCTTCCGCCGCGCTCGACGAATGCACGAATCTGCCGGCACTGCTCTGTTGAAAGCGCGGCAATGTTGGGCAGGATCAGCATCCGGTATCGATCGATAGGATCACGGTCCAGCAGCCGGTCATGCACCATGTCAAAGGGAATTCGGGCCTCGATCAGCGCCTGGTAAAAACCCAGCGCGGGATTCTCCACCTTGGCGGCAGCATCAGGGCCACCGTAGAATGCAGCCGTCTGCTGCGAGTAGACCATCCCCACGCGCGCATAGGATTCTTCGTTGCGAAAGTAATCGGCATGCGCGTAATGCCACTGGAAAATCTCTTCGACCACCGGGAACCAGCGCTTGTCGAAGGGCCTGGCATTGAATTTGGTAAATGCTGGACGGAATCCCTGCGCAATGCCGTCAGCAACCCACAGCCGAATCTCGTCGCCGTTCTGCACTGAATCCTTCCAGCGATATTTGTCTTCGAGTCCTACGCTGAAAATGGCGGGCACAGCTTTGTGCCCCATCGTCGCACGGAACTCCTTTGCGCTTTTTCCGCTCATCCACGGGGCCATGGCGCCCGATCTTCCCTGCCGGTCTGCGACCAGCGTGGGGGCAAGCTCGCCGATCGTCTTCATGTCCAGCTCGCTCAGGGCCCCGCCGCCAGTGTTGGGAATGAAGCTCGCATCCGGGTTGATCTGCTGGATCTTGCCGTTCCAGAGTCGCCACAACGCAAACAGCCTCTGCTGGTGCCAGACGAGATACGCGCGCCGCGCCGGATTCTGCGGGTCCTGCGTACGCGGCAGGTCCATGCCTGAAAATGCATGAAAGTTCTCGCGGCAATGCTCGCAATAACACATCCCGGAGCCGGCCCAGCGGTTGGTGAAGATCCCGTCTGTCCTATATCGGGTCATGATCTCCTGATGAACCTGCGTCATGAACTCGAAGTTATACGGCCCCAGTGCGCAGGTCAGCCAGAAGTCAGGATCGGACGCGTGGCGGCGCTTGTTGCCATTCTCATCCACCGCAATCCAGTCCGCATGCGCATCGTAAACATCCTGGTGGCACGCGTGCGCATCGGTTCGCGCCACCACGTTCATCCCCAGCCTGCGGCAGCCCGCGGCAATCTCGCCGAAGGCATCTCGGTCGCCAAGCCACTTGCTGCGATAGTGCAGCGGAATCTGCGTGGGATAAAACGCCACGCAGCCGCCCGCATTGAGAATTGCGGCCTCGGCGTGCACGCGCTTGAAATAATCGAGCCAGAAGCCAAGATCGTAATTGCCCGGATCGCTCTCGACAAAGCTCAACTGCGCCCAGCGCATCGGACGGCCATACCAGCCCGCCTGCTGCGCCGCCGTTTCACTCTGCGCGCTCTTGAGCAGCGCCGCGCTCAATTGCCCATCGCTTCCAATCAGGTTGGCCGCAGACACCGCCGCCGTCTGCTTCAGAAAGGTTCTTCTGCTGCTCCCCATGCACCGCTCTCCACCGATCGAGCCACAAAGATCGCCGCGCGCTGGCAGTCTCCGGATAAGACTCCTCCCCGGCGCGCGGCCCAAGAATACCACTCCGCACCCACGCCGGATCGCAAGCAGCGTAGTCGCAAAAAACCATGCAGATCAAGACCTGGTGGCATGCGCAAGAATCTGCCTAAAAACTTGATGTTTTGAAAGGGTACAGCTTCAAGCCTCCCCTGGGCTCGCCGAAAGGTGCCGCAGAGCCTGCCAAACCAATGGAGGGCTTTCGCCCCGGAGGGACAGGTCGCATGAAAGCCGGTACTTGTTCAGGGATTTTTTCAGGATTCATCTTTGTCGGAAAAGCAACTCGGCAAGATCGAAATCCAACTCAGTAGCACAACAACGGCACATCCGGTGAGTCCTGTAAAGAACACGACCTTGGCGGCAAAGATGATCCACACTTCGATCTTAAAGGCCATTGTCTCAAACCATCCTGCGCAGCGAGTTCCATTCATTGCAGCAATCGTTGCGCCGCACAGGGCCTTTCCAGACGTGCCACTCTCTCGCGGAGTCATAAGACTCAGGAAAGCTCTGATTAAGTCACCGTTTTGAAAGGGCACGGCTTCAGCCGTGCCGTAAGTGCCGTAAGACGAATGGGGCTTTAGCCCCTGAGGGATGAGTGAATGACTTAATCAGAGCTTTCTTGACTCCCCGCGTGGCCCATTGAAGAAACACACCAACGCGGCTTCGCAATTGAACTCGAAGCTGGAGCCACCATAAGAACTGGGGAAACATGCGTCAATCTATACCAAGGTATAGTTGTTTCTCGATTCAAGAACGATTAAGTTGCAGCTATCGATGCACACACCGCCGCTCTAGGCGCCGGCGCGGCAGTTTACAAGCTGGCGCAGACGGTTGGGAGCCCGTGTAACTGCCAGGGTTCCAGGCAGCAACTTATCACTATCGCCAGCGTGCGCTTCACAAAAACGACTGCAACAGTTTCGAAAAGACCAGGACAACTTCGAACAAAGGAGCTACACGATGAAGTCGATTGTGCGGCGAGGGGAATCCCTTTCCCTTGCACAAAAGCTTTCCAGGTTGGCCGTTCGCCTGCGCGATCGGGAGTGGAGACGCTACGGCGCCACGCTTCTTGCTGGCAAGGTGATCGGCGTCGGTTCCACGCTGCTCATCATGGCCGCGGTCACCGGCATCTTTTTCACCAAGGTGCTCGCTGCTGACAGCACAGTCAAGGCTGCTGACGTGGTCAACCCCGTCAACACCGCCTGGACCCTGGTTGCCGCGTTTCTCGTCTTCGGCATGCAGGTCGGCTTCACCATGCTTGAAGCCGGCTTCTGCCGCTCCCGCGAAACCGTCAATGTACTCATGGAGTGCATTGTCGACACATGTCTTTGTGGCATCCTCTTCTACGCTATCGGCTTCGCCTTCATGTTCAGCCACGGCAACGGCTTTATCGGCTACCACTGGTTCTTCCTGCAGGGAGCGCCGGAGACCTACGAGTCCACGGGCGTCGCATTTCTCGCCGTCTGGATCTTCCAGTTCGCCTTCGCTGACACCTGTTCCACCATCACCTCCGGTGCCATGATCGGCCGCACCGGCTTCGTCGGCGATCTGCTCTACTCCGTCGGCGTGTCCGGCTTCATTTATCCCATCATCGGCCACTGGGCCTGGGGTCCCGATGGCTTCCTGGCAACCATGGGCTCATCGGGTAATTTCCTGCCCGGCCTCGGCCAGAGCTTCCATGACTTCGCCGGTTCTACGGTGGTCCACACCATCGGCGGTTTCATCGCTCTAGCCGGCTCCATCGTTCTGGGCCCGCGCCTCGGCCGCAAGTTCAAGCGCGACGGCGGTGGACCCATGCTGCCGCACGATCTCACCATCGCGGCCTCCGGCGGCCTGATCCTCTGGTTCGGATGGTACGGCTTCAACCCCGGCTCCACGCTTTCGGCCATGGACTTCGCCGGTATCGGCCGCGTCTCCACCAATACCACCCTGGCGGCCTGCGCCGCCGGCCTCACCGCCATGATTTACGCCTACATCGTCAGCAAGAAGTGGGATGTAGGCTTCACCGTCAACGGCTTCCTTGCCGGACTGGTCGCCATTACCTGTCCCTGCTACTGGGTCAGCCCCACCGGCGCCATCATCCTCGGCGGCATCGCCGGTGTCGTCGTCTGTCTGGGCGTCGAGTTGCTCGAGTGGCTGCGCATCGACGATCCCATCGGCGCAGTTCCCGTGCACGGCATCTGCGGCATCTGGGGTACCTTGTCGCTCGGCCTGTTCGCCTGCGGCTTGTACGGCGCTCCCGGCCCCACCGGCCCTGACAACTCGGCGCCACTCACCGGCCTGTTCTACGGCGGCGGCTTCACCCTGCTCAAGGCACAGTTCATCGGCAGCGCCATCATTACCCTGTCCACCTTCACAGTCGCGCTCGTGCTCATGTACGTAGTCAACCTCACCGGCACGCTCCGCGTCTCTGAGGAAGGCGAACTCTACGGCCTCGACCTGCACGAGCATGGCATCTCGGCTTATCCCGAATACGTCATCTCGTCGCTGGCCGCGCCTGCCGGCATGCCCGCCGATCTCACCATCGGCCGCGCCGCAGAAGTCAAGTCGGTTGCCAGCGCCAGCGCCGATTGATCCTCGAACACAGCTCTCTAACCAGGATAGGAGAATCCGATGATCAAGGTCGAAGCTATTATCCGGCCCAACAAATTCGAGTCCGTCAAGTCGGCTCTCATCCAGCTCGGAGTGGAAGGCATGACGGTCTCGGAGGTGCGCGGGCACGGCCGCCAGAAAGGCCACACCGAAACCTTCAAGGGCCGGGAATACGAGGTCGATCTGCTTCCAAAGATCAAGCTCGAGCTCGTGCTTGACGACAACATCGCCGACAAGGCAATCGACACCATCCTCGCCACTGCCTACACCGGCAGCATAGGCGATGGCAAAATCTTCCTCTACGACGTAACAGACGCGATCCGCATCCGCAGCCGTGAAAGGGGCGTTGCGGCCGTCTGAAGCCATCCTCCAATTCTCCATGCGGGTCATGGAGGGCGCGTGAGGCGGCGTTTTCAGGGGGAAACACCGCCTCACGGTTTTCAGCTTAAACTTCCGTGCCCCATCCTTTCGCCGCTTTTCAGGCGAAAGGATGGGAAACTGCAGAGTTCCAAAGGAGCAAATTCATGTGGTTGCATAACTAGTGTCCTGTAACTGAAGTTCACGACATAAATACCGCTGTCATCCTGAGCAAGGGTCACAGCGGCGACCGGAATCGAAGGACCTGCGGTTTGGGATGTCAATTTATGATACGAACTTCTAGGACACCACACTAGCTCTGCACAGTCGGAGAACCGCTGTAACCGGATCGGGCAAGAACCACAGGAGCTTTCTTCATGCCGTCTGTTTCCGCCAGTTCCTCCTTCGAAGCCTACAGAGAGCAATGGCGATCGGAGCGAGGCCCGCGGCTGACCGAGCAACTCTGCAACGTCAGCCACTTTCTCAGCCGCCTGCGCATACAGATGCGCTTTGGCGAGCTCACCCGCGCACCGCTGAAGCTGCTTCGCTTCCAGCTTCTCGAAGACATCGCGGAATGCGACTGGCTTGCGCGCGCGCCCGACCCATGGGACGCCTATCTTCCGCAGAAAGTGGGCCGGCGTCACGCCACCTTGCAGGCTCTGCGCGATGCAATCGATGTGCGCGCGTTGCTGTTTCGCACTCTTCCGGATATCGAAACGGCCTGCCTTCGCATCTATCGGGAGTCTTCCTCGAAAGGAAGAGAGATGATCATCACCGGTTACGCGCAGCGCAATGACAACTCGGCCCGCGCCGTCCATTCGCTCGTCATGCGCGCAAAGGTGCTTGGTTTCCGTTTCCGTCTGGAAGACGACGTGCTCTGCGCCCTGCCGGGCGGAGACAGGCCGGCATCGGCGACCAGCTTCTCAATATAGCCTGGAGTCCTCAAAACCATTCGGTCGGCAACCGCTCGCGAACGATTGCCGGTTCTTCTCAAGACCGGCCCGGACGCAGGCGCGGCGATGCCTTCACCCGCTCGCACATCTTCACCAGTTCCGCCAGCGAGTTCGCCCGCATCTTCTCCATCACCTTCCGCCGATGTAGCTTCACCGTAATCTCGCTCACTTCCAGGTCCGCGGCAATCTGCTTGTTCAGCAACCCCGCCGTCACCAGCCCCATCACCTCGCGCTCGCGCTCGCTGAGCGACTCCAGGCGCGCCAGAATAGAATCCAGTTCTTCGGCCTCCCGTCTGCGCGCGCGATCGTAATCAAACGCCTGCTCAACCGCGTGAATCAGCTCCTCCTTTTGAAACGGCTTGGTCAGGAACTCGACTGCACCCGCCTTCATCACCTTGCGCACCATCGGCACGTCGCCGTGCGCCGTCATAAAGATGATGGGAAGCCCCAACCCCGCCTTGCGTATCTCCTCCTGCAGCTCCACGCCGCTGATTCCCGGCAGCCGCGCATCCAGCAGAAGGCAGCCCGCTTTCGCCCTGTCCCAGCACGCGCGAAAAGCCTCCGCCGAAGGAAAGTGCTCCGCCGCGATGCCCACTGACTCCAGCAGGTTCTCAAGCCCTTCGCAGATCGAGGGATCGTCATCGACAATGAACACCTTCTCGCGCGCTGCTGTCATGACTGGGCCCTCACCGTAAATTGAAACACTGCGCCGCCGTGCTCCGCCCTGCTGACCCAGAGCCTGCCGTCGTGCGCCTCCACAATGCTACGGCAGATAGCCAGTCCCAGGCCTGTGCCCTGCGGCTTGGTGCTGAAAAACGGCTCGAAGATCTTGCCTGCAATCCCCTCGCTCATGCCCGGCCCGCGATCCTCCACCGTTACCAGCACCTCGTTGTCGCTGTGTTGTTTCGTGCGGATCGTCAGCTCGCGCGGCCCCTCCAACTGCATCATCGCATCCATGCCGTTCGTAGCCAGGTTCAGCATTACCTGCTGGATCTGCACCGGGTCCACCGCCAGCCGCGGAAGATTCTCCGCGAGCGCCAGCCGGATCAGGACCTCGCGCCGAATCGCCTCATCGCGCAGCAGCCTCACCAGCTCGTAAATCAGCCAGTTGATGTCCGTCGGCTCCCTCACCTGCTCATCCTTGCGGAACAGCGCCCGCACCCGCTTCACCACCGCGCTGGCCCGCGTGCTCTCCTGCACGATCTTTTCCGCTGTGGCCGACGCCTTGTCCAGATTCGCCGGCTCTGCATGCAGCCACTCACGGCACGCGTATGCATGCGTCACCACCGCCGTCAGCGGCTGGTTCAGCTCATGCGCAATCGACGCCGCCATCTCCGCCATGCCCAGCGTGCGCGACAGTTGCGAGAGCTTTTCCTGCGTCGCCGTCAGGCCCTGCTGCGCGCGCCGCTGCTCCTCGATATCGATATGGATGCCGTACCAGCGCACAATCTCCGCCTTCTCGGAATACTGTGGTAGGCTGCGCACCAGGAACCAGCGGTACGCAGCGTCTGCGCCACGCACCCGCGCCTCCACTTCAAAGTTACCGTCCGACTCGAGCGCCGCCTGCCAGCCGCGCCGGAACAGCGGCTCATCTTCAGGATGCAGAACGCTGAAAAATCCTTCGCCGCGCAGCTCCTCCATCGGCCTGCCCAGATACTCGATGAGATGCTGGTTGCAATATTCAATACACCCTGCCGCATCGGCGCGCCAGATCTGCTGCGGAATTGCCTCCGTCAGCAGCCGCAACTGCCGCTCGCTCTCTTTGATCTCCAGGTTCGACTGCACCAGTTCCGCGGTGCGCTCCCGCACCTTCACTTCCAGCAGATCCCGCGCGCTCCGGATCGCATTCTCGCTCCGCTTCCGCGCCGAGCTCACCACCGAAATCGCAATAGCGCACACAAAGAACGCGGTCAAAAAGCTCTGCGAATCCTTCGCCACCGACATCGAGAAAAATGGAGGAATGAAGAAGTAGGTAATGATGACCGTGGAGAGCGCAACCGCCATGCATCCGGCAATCACGCCGCCAAACCACGCGCTGCCCATGATCGCGCCAAAAAACAGGAACACGAACGGATACGCAATCACGTGCTGCAGCGGAAAGGTCCACAGCAGCGCAACCAGCACAAAGCAGGCAGCCACCGCGCACGGCTTCAGGCAATATTCCATCAAGCCGTTGGAGAGTGCTTCCAGCTGCAAGGCCGTCATGCTCGCATCATACTAGTTCATGACATAAACACCGCTGTCATCCTGAGTCCCTCTTGGACGTATCCGTCCACGGAAAAGGATGAGAATCGCTGTGCCCCAACAACCTCGCTCCCGCAGGGAGCCATCGAAGTGAGCCCAGGATGAAGTCCGCGTCAGCGGACGCAACCCTGGGAATGCATAGAGTTGGAGAGGTCGCCCCGTAGGGGCAGTGCGAAGCTCGCTCCAATCATCGAATTGTTCCCGCATCCATGATAAGGAGCAATACAGCACATCCGCGCTCAGTCCGCAACCTTCCTCACCGCTACAATCGACGTGTCGCCGGGCACGGCATTCTCTACCGTCGTCGTGAGCAGAACCTGGAAGTACGGCGGAACGGTCTTGTGGTCCGGCGACAGCGCAGCCAGCGCCGTGCGCAGTTGCACCATCTTCTCCTGGCTGGTAACAAACTCGATCGCCGCCTGCGATCCCTGCGTGTAGATGCCGTAGATCAACAGCACCCGGTTCTCTTTTCTCTCATTGGGCAGCATCAGCACCAGCGCATAATCGCGGGTAAGCTCATTCGTCACCGGATCGAACTCGGGTTTGTAGATCGGCTTTTCGCCCGGCTGCGGACTGCGGTTGATGATCACGCCATCCTGAAAGTGAAAGCCCTCCACGTTGAGAAAGACGCGCCCGCTCCACGACTGATTGCCGCCCAGCAGGATCACGTTGTTGCTCTTGATCTCCTCGAAGTTCAGCAGCCGCGATTGCCGCACCAGGCACGTATCGCCGACATGGAAAAACATCTCGCACAGATCGACGAGTCCAACTGTCTCTCCTACTGAAGTAAAATCCGTCAGCGAAGGCACGAAAACAAACCGCTTCAGCTCCCTGAAGTGGATCGTGTCGCGAAACTCTGGCAGGCTGGCCTTGGGAATGTCGTGCCCGCTGGCCCAGGTCTGCGCGCTGTCGCCGCCATGAGCCGCGCGCAGCAGCGGATGGTTGGGAATCACGATCAGCGGCGCCCCCGCCGGCGGCAGAAACGGATGCCAGAACCAGTCCAGGTTCACCGGAAGCGTCGCGGCCACATGCCGCGCCTGCGCCGCATTCGTGTCCTGCCCTCCGCGCCGCGCCAGCAGCACAGCCAGCACCACGCAGGCTGCCGCCAGCGCAACCGTAAGCACAAGGTGGACGCGGTTGATCCCTCTGGATGCAGTCGCAGCCTGCGGCGCAGGAGGCACAGCCTCAGCCGTTTCTCCCGGCTCGATGCGGCTGAACACGGGCACATAATGACCGGGAGGAAGATCCATCCGTATGACGCCGTCGGCGCCCTCTTCCTCGTAGTACTTTTTCAGCAGCCGGCGAATCTCGTGCGCTTGCACGCGGACAATCGGATCTTTCTGCTGATCGAAGTCGGCACCACGCTCGTAGACCTCCGTACCAATCAGGTATTCGTTGAGTTTTTCGCTGTTGCCCTGGAAGGTCTGCTCGGCAATGAACTCCAGAAACCGGGTCTTCTTGGGCGAGTTGGCAAAGTGCCTGCTCTGGATGACCCGGCGAAGCTCCTCGCGCTTTTCATAGAGAGAAAAGCCGTCTACCGGATTGTGTCGAGACACCAAGACCATGCTCCCGGCTCAGGAAGCGCAGCGCGGCAGCGTACTGCGGAGCGGCTGACGCCTTCTCCAGACCCAATCACCGTAATTCCCACATCAACAGCCTGTCAAGCACAGGTGCTCCGTATCTTAAATTTCGCCTCTGCGCTTGGATAACGGTTATTTGCGCCGTTAATACCGGTTATTGAACTTCGGCGCAAAGCAAGTAATTTCTGCTGCAAAAGCCGGTTCGCCTCCGAATCTGGGCTGTGCACCATCGTTCGTCGACGGTTTGAGACCGGCTCCATGCAATCTGTGCGGCGGCCTGCACGCGGGGCCTCAAAAATCGGGCTGCTTCAGTCCAGTTCCGGTGCTCTCCATTCCGAATTGCCTCTCTGCAACTTGGTTAACGTGGCGCATAACCTTCATTACCTTGAAGAGGGTGATTACGAGCGCCTACAACGGAATCGCCTGAAAAATCAGGTTCTTGCGCCGGGTTCAAGTCCGTTTCCGGCGGCGTTGTGGACTCATGCCGTCCTGCTGCCGGCATGAATGCGTTCCAGGAGATCGATGAGGCTGCAGTCCGTTTCGAAATCACTCAACCGGCTGGCGATTCTGTCGCTTGCCGCCTCTGCAGTCTTCCTCATGGCCGCTGACCGCGAGCTTGTGGTGACCCGGCAGTTCGACGGCCCGGTGCTCACTACGCGCTCGGCCGGCGCGGAAGGCAACAAATACGGGTTCGAAGGCGGCAGGATAATCAAACTCAACGGTGTCTATCATCTCTTTACCTCGGAGATGGTCGGCGACCCGCACTGGGTAAAAATGAAGCTCGCACATTGGACAAGCCGCGACCGCGCCCATTGGCGGCGCATCGGCACGCTCCGCGAATCGAGCGGCGACTTCACCGGGAGGGATCCGCGTGCCGCCCTGTGGTCGCCCATGCCGGTCTTCGACCCTCGGGAAAGCCGCTGGAACCTGTTCTACGTGGCCTACCAGGCTGCCCCGGACACATCGCGGCAGTGGCTCACCAACCACGAAGGCCGCATCTGGCGCGCCGTCTCCGCCACGCCTGGAATCGACGGCATCGGCGGTCCTTATAAGGATGTAGGCATCATCCTTGAGCGGAACAAAAACTCCGGCGCGTGGGAGGGTCTGCAGGGCACGGACTCCTTTTTTCCATACGCCGTCGGCAGCGCGTGGTACGCGTTTTACGGCAGCGCCCGGACTGAAAGCCTGCCCATCTCGCTCTGGCAGGTGGGCCTGGCGCGCGCTTCTGCGCTGGGCGGCCCGTGGACCCGCTGCTCCGCTCTGAACCCGCTCAGGATGGAGCCGCGCTTCATCGAGAATCCCATCGTCTCCCGGCTCGGCGATGGGACCTACGTCGCGGTCTATGACAACCACGAGCCCAACGCCGTCGGCTACTCCTTCTCGCGTGATGGCATCCGCTGGTCGCGCGGCCGGCGGCTGACCGTGCAATCCGGCAACGGCATCTGGGCCAGCGAAGTCCGCACCCCGCTGGGCCTCATCGACGAAGGCGGCGGATCTTTCACGCTCTTCTACTCCGCCAACGAGAAGATCGCCGGCGCCCACGCCGACGCCAACGGCATCACCACGACTCCCGGCGCCATCGGCGTAGTGGAAGTCAAACTGCAGGAAGCTGTCCAAACAGCTTCCGGAGGCAATCAGTGACACGAAGAAGCATACGGGGAGGCTCTATGAAACACACAACATATAGGATCAGACTGCTTGGCGTCGTACTTCTCGCCGTTCTGGCCGCCATTGCCACAAGGACTGCCTATGGACAGGCCAACCGCGCCACCATCACCGGCACCGTTACTGACTCGACTGGCGCCGTCGTGGCTGGCGTGGATGTCACCGTGACCAACACAGACACCAATGTGCCCACCAAGTCCGTCTCCAACGGGGATGGAATCTATGTCGTCCCCAATCTTCCGCCCGGCCACTACTCCATTGATTTCGTCAAGACCGGATTCGAGAGCTTTGTGCAATCGGGCATGACGCTCAACTCCACTGAGGTGGCCCGCATCGACGCTGTGCTCAAAGTCGGCGCCGCCAGCGAATCCGTCACCGTCACCAGCGATGCCCCCATTCTCGACATGGACACGGCATCGGTGGGCACCAACATGAAGGCCGATGTTGTTAACCAGTTGCCGCTCAGCATTTATGGCGGCGGCCGGTTCGTGGAAGACTTTGCCGTCGCCATCACCCCCGGTTACTCGCTGGTCAGCTCACCCTACGGCGCCGTCGTCAACGGAGGCCAGTGGTTCGTGAAGGACTACACCATCGACGGCACCTCCGGCACCTCCAACATCCGCGGCGATTCGATGGACGGCGGCCCCAGCATGGAGGCCGTTGAAGAAGTGCAGGCGCAGACCAGCGGCCTCGACGCTCAGAGTGCCATTACGGGTGGCGGCGTCATGTCCTTCAACCTCAAGTCCGGCACCAACGCACTCCACGGATCAGCCTTCCTCTACGGCCACAACGAGCTGCTCGATGCCAACACCTGGACCAACGACAATGAAGACATTGAAAAACCCAAGGAGCGCGCCTGGGACTACGGCTTCAGCCTCGGCGGCCCCATTCACAGGAACAAGACCTTCTTCTTCGGCACATTCGAGCGCTTCCAGTCCATCGACTACCGGCTCAACGGCGGCGGCGCAACCGTGCCCACACAGGATTTCCTGCAGGGCAACTTCAGCGCCCTGCTCGGCGCAACTCTCTGCACCTGGACCAGCGGCACTGATCTCTGTAGCAATGCAGCCAATCACAACGGTGTGCCCGGCACTCCTTTGATGGTGATGAATGACGCAAACCAGAGCGTGCAGGCCCAGGTGGGCATGATCTACGACCCCGCTACCGGCAACCAGTTCACCAACAACACCATTCCGCAAAGCCAGATCAGCCCCCTCGCTCAAAAAATCAACACGCTCTATTCGAGCTACGCTCCTGAACTCGGCGGCCTCGTCGCCAACGAAAGAACCCTCCTCTCCAACACGCCCAGCCAGACCCCCAACGAATTTGTCGTCAAGCTCGATCATGTCCTGCGCGAGCAGGATCGTCTCTCCGGCTCGTGGATCTACGACCACAAACCACGCACGCTCGACGATGGCGGTGGCGTGTGGGCCGCAGGCACACAAAACGGCGGCCCGCTCTCCAATGCGCGCATCCAGCAGTACACGCAACAGCAGTACCGCCTCAGCGAAACGCATACTTTCACGCCGAACCTTCTCAATGTCGTCAACTTCACTGACGCTTTTGACGACAACGGCAGCGCTCCCGCCGATCCTTCAGACTGGAACTCGCAGACAGGATTCGGCAGCACCGGAGCCAATACGTTCCCGGAGATCTCTTTCTCTGACAACGGCAATGTGGGCACAAGCGAAACCTTCATCGGCAACACCTGGCAGGGCGATACCTCCGGCGCCATCATCACCACCGGCGACACGGTCACCTGGAACAAAGGCCGCCACAACATGAGCTTCGGCGGCCAGTTCATCGCGCATGAGGTCGACAGCCGCTCGGGCAGCGGGGCCTACTCCTTCAAATTTGCTTACAACCCCACCTCCTGCGGCAGCCAATGGAGCTGCCATGGCACCGGATATGACGGCTTCGCCTTCGCTACCTATGAGCTGGGCCTGGTCAACAGCGCCACTCTATCCGTGCCCTACAATCTCTATGGCCGGCAGAAGAACATCGAACTCTTCGCAGAGGACAGCTACAAGGTCACTCCCAAGCTGACCGTGAATCTGGGCCTGCGCTGGAATTACAACACCCGGTTCCATGAAAAATACGGCAACTGGGCCAACTTCGACCAGACCGCCATCAGTCCCATTTATGGCGTTCCCGGCACACTGGTCTTCGCTAAGGGCGGCGGCGATAGCTTCGAAAAGAACGAGTACGTCAACAATTACGGCCCATCGATCGGCATCGCTTACCAGTTCCTGCCCAACGTCGTGGTGCACGCTTCCTACGGCATGATCTTTAACCCTGTAGGCGTTGCGTTTTACTCTGGTGTTCCCGACGGATTTGCGCCTCAGCTCGGCTCGAACGCCGCAAACAACTTCACGTGGACCACCCAAAGCGGTGCGTTCAATTATCCGGGCGTGTTTTCAAAGGCAACCACCAGCACAGACCCATCCTATATGTCTCCGTTTCCGGTCAGCGTCGATCCCCGCTCGCTTCGCCTGGGATACAGCGAGGCCTTCAACTTCGGCGTGCAGCAGCAGCTCACGCCGAATATGAGACTGGAGATCGCCTATGTCGGCAATCGCGGCCATCGCCTTACCGACGCCGCGCTGGCATGGAATGAAAGCAGCACCTCAACCTTCCTGAATCTGGTCGACTCTAACCCCGCCACGGCCGCCAACGGATACCAGGCCATCAATCCCTACAACGACTACATCTATTGCTCGGCAGTAGCCGGACCATCTCCGGCTACCTATGGCGCTCCGTGCCCTTACACTGGTTTCTACGGCCCGGCGATGGCGGCCATTGCACCCATGCCGCAAATGGCTAATGCCGAAGCCACCTACTGGTACTACGCCAACCTGCAATACGCCGGCCTGCCGCTCGGCCAGAGCTTCTATGACTCGCTGGTCGTCGATGTTGTCAAGCGTGCCGGCCGCGGCCTCACCATGGACATGAGCTACGACTGGTCCCGCCAGGAAGGTGACTCCTACTCCGCGCAGGCCGAGGACAACGGTTTCTACACCGGCGTCCAGGACTTCGAAAATATGCGCCAGGCGGCCCATGCGCTCACCGGCTACGATCTGCCGCAGGTCGTCAAAGGATTCACAAGCTATGAGCTTCCCTTTGGCCATGGCCGCCGCTGGCTGGCTACCCAGGGTCCCGTCGTCAACACGCTCGTGAACGGATGGACCGTCGCCGGTGTCGTCAGCTACTACACTGGCCAGCCATTCATGGTAGGCGCAAACAATCCCTACTGGCCGCTCTGGGGCGATATCTATCCGATCTTCCACGTCACCGATTACAAAGGCCCCTCAAACCCGAGAAAATATGTCCCCGTCGCGTCCAGTGCCACGCCTCCGCCGCAAGACTTTTACATGCCCACCAGCGTAGCGTCCAATCCTGACGCCGGCGTGCTGCCGCCTTCGCCCACCAACTCGCGCCTGCGCTGCCCCGGCCAGGCCAACGAGAATTCGACATTCCTCAAGAACAACCGGGTCGGTCCAGAGGGAAAATACGTCGTCTCTCTGCGCGTCGACTTCTACAACCTGCTCAATCGCCACTACTACAACATCGAGGGCTGCGGGGGCACGCACGCGGGCATCAATTCGTCCACATTTGGCGAGATTCTCGGCGTTCAGGACAACCCGCGCCAGGGCCAGTTCGCCATTCGTCTGGACTTTTAGCCGGCTCTTTCTCGAAAATTGGCATACGCCCGCCGGCGCGAAGACTCTTCGCGCCGGCCTTGCAGTGCGCACGCGCGCCTTCTCACGCACCGGAGATCTGAATCTGATGTTTCGCCTCGCGTCCAGCCTTCGCTCTTTCGCTCCAGGCCGGATCGCATCTCTGATCTTCTTCGCCTCTCTCTACTACGCGGCTCCCACACACGCCCAGGCCGCATCCACACAACCGCACTCCTATTTCATCGATTGCTCCGCGCCCGCTGCCGGCGATGGTTCTGAAGCGCACCCATGGAACACCCTTGCCGTAGCCCAGGCGCATCCCTTCGCGCCTGGCGACCGCATCGCGCTGGCGCGCGGCACGGTATGTCACGGCAGCTTCGCTCCACAAGGCTCCGGCAGCGAAGGCCGCGTCATTCGCCTCACCGCCTACGGCCGCGGACTGCGCCCGCGCATCGTCGCTCCGGCCGGCGCGCGCCAGGTTCTGCTCTTCTCCAACCAGCAACACTGGCAGATTGACTCGCTCGATCTCTCCGGCGCCAACACCTACGGCGTCTTCGTCACCGGCGACAAAGGCCCGCTGAGCTACATCGCGCTCAAAAACCTCTATGTGCACAATATCTTTGGCGGCGCAATGAAAAACAAGGACAATGGTCTCGTCGTCGTCGGCCCCAGCGGACCCGCGGTCGTCTTCAATAACATCCTGGTTGACGGAGTTGACGCCGCCCACACCAACCAGTGGTCCGGCATCCTCGTCGGCGGCGGCAACTTCCCTTACCCGCCCAATGCCCCGCTCAACCGCAACGTCGTCATCCGCAACTCCACCGCGCACGACGTTTACGGCGACGGCATCATCCTCTTTCGCGACGCTGACAGCGCAATCCAGGCCAGCGCCGCCTGGCAAACCGGCATGCAGCCCACGCAGGACATCGGCACGCCCAACGCCATCTGGACCTGGACCTGCAACACCTGCACTGTCGAAGACAACGAAGCCTATGTCACAGACACTCCCGGCATCGACGGCGGCGCTTACGACATCGACTGGGACAACACCCGCAACATCGTCCAGCGCAACTACGCGCATGACACGCAGGGCTACTGCATCGCCGTCTTCGCCGCCGGCTACGTCACCAGCGACAGCGCCGTCCGCGACAATCTCTGCATCGCTAACGCGCTCAGCCCGCGCCTCGCCGCGCTGCAGGGTGCAGTCTACATGCACACCTGGAACGGCGGCGTCATTCGCAGGCTCACCTTCGCGCGCAACACCATCCAGTGGAATCCGCGCATTCCCGGCGCAGCCGCCATCGTCAATGACGCCGACTTCGACGGCACCCCCGCCGTCTTCACTGAAAACCGCATCACCTCGACCTCGCCGCTCATCTATCGCCTCACCGCGCCCTGGACGTCTTCGAAAAACGTCTACACTCTCGCCGGCCAGCCGCTCTTCGATGTGTCCGGCCAGCAGAACGATACGCTCGCAGCGCTGCAGTCGAAAGGCTTCGAGACCGGCAGCTCGCAACAGGATCCCGCGCGCCCCGCACCGGCCGCTGCGTCTCTTCGAATCGAAGCAACCATCAACCCCGCTCTCGATCAGGACGGCCTGCTCGCTCCCGAGCCGCGCGCTCAGCTCGTCGTGCTGCGCAGCCTTGCCGGCCAGTACGGCGCGGACCGTCTCAAGGTCACCGTCTACCTGCTGGGCGACGCCACGAGTGCAGCCGTCTCCAACGCCATCGGCGACCTCGACGATGTCTATCCCGGCGCGCTGCGCTTTGCAACCGCGCCCGCAGACGCAACCACCGGCGCCCTGCGCCTGCTCTCGCCGCAAGGCGGTGTCATCGCAGATTGGCGCGGCTTCCAGAACGCCGCCACGCTCGGCGGCGCAGTGCGCGCCCATCTCGGGCCGCCCGATTACTCCCACATGCAACCCATATCCACGGAGAGCCGCGAATGAACCCGCTCCAGCGCGTCGGAAGAGCCACGCATGCCTCTCGCATCACCATCTGCCTCGTCCTGCTCTACGCCGCCTGCTCAGTGCCCGCGCAGGACGAGCCGCCACCGCCCGCGCTCGCTGCGCCCATCTCCGTCTACAACAACTGGTCTTCTTACGACGAGCTCTCCGATAACATCCCGCTCACCGAAGCTCTCGCCATGCGCGAGCTCGACGAGCTTCTGCGCCTCAAGCACGCCGGCGTCCGATTCGACTACTACATGATGGACGCCTTCTGGTTCGCGCCCGACGGCGGCTACCGCACGTGGCGCAAGCCCAACTGGCCCAACGGCCCCGATGCCTGGATCAAAAAGTGTCGCGATAACGGCGTCCTTCCCGGCCTGTGGTTCAGCACCAACACACTCGTCAAGATCCAGGCCGCGCCCGCGTGGAAAGACTCGCTCAACACCGACGGCACCGCCATGTCGTTCTTTGAAGGCGGCTTCCTCCCCGACTTCATGAACGCGCTGCAATTCTGGTACGACCATGGCATCCGCATGTTTAAGTTCGACTTTGTCGACATGACTGCCGCCACGCCCGCCGACGCGGCCAAAATGAGCAAGGCCGAGATCCGCGAGCGCAACGCCACGGCATTCCGCGAAGCCCTACGCGCCTTCCGCCACAAAAATCCCGACGCCGTTCTTCTCGCCTTCAACGGCTTCGGCGGCACGCTCGACAACACTTACACGCCGCTTCCCTTCAGCGATCCCACTGACCTGCGCTGGCTTGAAGTCTTCCAGATGGAGTACACCGGCGATCCGCGACCTTCCGACGTGCCCGAGTCCAGCTTCTGGCGCTCCATGGATATCTACAGCGACCACATGGTCCGCCGCTTCGAGCAGCTCGGCTTCCCGCTCGAGCGCATTGACTCCACCGGCTTCATGGTGGGCAAAACCGGCACCATCTACTACCGCGCCATGCACGCCTGGAAAGGCGCCTATCTGCTCATGATGGCCCGCGGCGGATGGGTCAACACCATCCACGGCAACCTCGAGCTTATCCAGGGCAAAGACGTGCAATGGATGGCGCGCGCACAATCGCTCTTCTTTGAGTTGCAGGGCCTCGGCCGCATCCACACCTTCGGTGGCATCCCCGGCGACGCGCAGTCCTACGGCTTCGGCGGCGTCACCACGCGCGGCGCAGTCTATGTCGTCGTCAACCCTGCGCAAGACGTGGCGACTATCAAGCTGCCCATGCTCGCCCCCAGCCAGCCGCCGCTCGGCCCTGGCCGCATTCAATTCCGCGACGCCGGTTTTCAGCCGCAACTCACCGGCAACCAGGTCACGCTCGGCCCCGGCCAGATGGCCATGGTCGGCTACGGTGCTTACGCCTCTCCCAAATATGACTTCGGCATACAGGACGACGTCGTCATCCCGCGCTCGATCGAGCCCTTCTCCATCGCGTTTCAATCCACCGGTCCTGGCTCCGTGCAGGCCTCCGTCAACCCGCCCATGCACGGCGTGCTGCGCGTCATCCTTCAGGAGATGACGCCCGACGGCCATCTGCGCCGCACCTGGGCCGGCGGCCCTCCCAATGGCGCGAACATGGCCAAGGTCTTCGCGCTCTCCGCCACGCAGGCCGGCCGCGACATTCCCATCAAGCTCGACTACGACAAGATCGTCTGGAGCGGCATGAGCTGGGCCCTGGGTGAAATCGACACGCGCGACCTCACGCCCGGCATCCCGCTCGTCATCCGCTTCCACTCTTCGGAAAAAGACCCCGTCACCCTCAAAGGCACAGCCTACCTGGTCGAGTACTGACCGCCGCGTGCAAACGAAGGAGCATCGTTCCCGATGAAACCACTCCGCTCAAATCTCCTGCTCTTCTTCTCTCTGGCAATCGCAGCCTTCGCGCCTGCTCAGCAACTGGCGCTTCACGACGGCGACCGTGTCGCCTTCTACGGAGACAGCATCACCGCGCAGCGCTACTACGCGCGTTTCGTTGAAGACATCTTCCTCACCCGCTATCCGCATCTGCGCATCGCCTTCTTCAACGCCGGCGTCCCCGGCGACACCGTCAACGGCGGCTACACCGGCGACATGTCCACGCGCCTCAAGCGCGATCTCTTCCCCTGCCGGCCCACCGTGGTCACCATCATGCTCGGCATAAACGACGGCTATTACATGCCTTTCAACCAGAAATATCTCGACATCTACGAAAACGGCTATCGCGCGCTGCTCAATTCCATCCAGACCACCCTGCCCGCTGCCAGAATCACGCTCATCTCGCCCACGCCCTACGATGAGCTCACCCACGGCACTGAATTTCCGCACTACGGCGAAGTCATCGCCCATTACGCCGCATCCGTCAAGGACTTGGCTGCAACATCACATTTCGGCTTCAGCGATTTTTTTACGTCCATCACCGATCTCACCACCGCCGGCATGCAGAAGAACCCGTCGCTCGCCGCACTCCTCGTCCCCGACCGCATTCATCCCTCTGAAGCCGCGCACTGGGTCATGGCCGCCGCGCTTGCGCGCACCTGGGGCGTATCGCCGATCGTGAGCAGCGTGCATCTCGATGCACAGCAGCCCAGCCCCGTCGCCACCGTCAACACGCATGTCTCCGGCCTCACCCTCAACGCCGGTACACTCCAATGGACGCAGACCGACGGTGCGCTCCCGCTTCCGCTCGACCTTAACAACGGCATGATCCAGTTCGTTCTCAGCATCTCTGACCTGGCTCAAATGGATCAGCAGATGCTCGGTGTCGATCACCTGTCCGCGCCGCGCTACACGCTCAAGATCGACGGCCACGTCATCGCTACCTTCACGCGCGAAGAGCTCGCCGCTGGCGTCAACCTCGCGCTCTACTCCACTCCCATGCTCAGCCAGGCCCGCGGCGTGGACGGCGACGAGCTCAAGCGCACGCAGCTCGATCAGGCCAACTTCATCCTCGCCATTGAAGACCCCAAGACCCCCGACGCGGCGGGTGCCACCAAGGCCATTGAGGAAAAAGACGGCGCGATCGTTGACGATCAGCGCAAATCCGCTCAGCCGCTGCCGCATGTCTTCGAGCTCATCCCCGCAACCATGTGATTGCCGCGTGAGAAAAGCAGCAACGAACAATGAGGGCTACTCGATCATCCGGAACCGCCTCAGCGACTCCTCATTCACCGTGAGTCCCAGTCCCGGCTTTTCCTCGTCGAGGTCGATATACCCATCCACCGGCTCCGGCTCGCCATCGAAGATATACCAGAATAGCTCGTTGCCCACTTCCACATCGACCTTCGGGAAAAACTCCGCCATCGGTGAGTTCAGGCTGGCCATCACCACGTGAAAGTTGTGCATCTGGCCCGCATGTGGAATCACCGGCACCTGGAACGCTTCTGCCATCGCCGCAATCTTCCGCGCCTGGCTGATGCCACCCACGCGATTGGTGTCGAACTGGATATAGTCGAGCGCGTTTGCCTCCAGCAGGTCGCGGAAGCCGAAGACCGTGAACTCGTGCTCGCCTCCTGCAATCGGCACGCGGCCATGCGCCTTCAGCTCGCGATAGCCGCGCGTGTCGTCTGGAATCACCGGCTCCTCGATCCAGCGCAGATGGAACGGTTCCAGCAGCGGCAGCATCCGCTTGGCATAGTCCAGCGTCCAGCCCATGTACGCGTCCGCCATCAGGTCGATTCCGTCACCAGTCACTTCGCGCACTGCGCGCACCAGCGCCACATTTTTCTGCATGCCTTCGGCGCCATCCACCGGGCCCCAGCCAAAGCGCAGCTTCATCGCCTTGTAGCCCTGGTCGAGATAGCGTTGCGCCTCCTGCTTCAGCTCGTCGATCGGCATGCTGTAGAGCCGGCTCGCATACACCGGAATGCGCTTCTTCGTCCGTCCACCCAGCAGCCGGTAGACTGGCTGCCTGGCCGACTTGCCCAGCAGGTCCCATAGCGCAATGTCCACCGCGCTGATCGCCGTCATGCCCACGCCTTTGCGGCCAAAAGCCATCGTGCGCCGGTACATCTGCTGCCACAGGAACTCGATATCCCACGGATCGGCGCCCAGCAGCAAAGGCTTCAGGTACTGATCGATGCACGTTTTGGTCACCAGCGGAGACAGCGCCGCATTGCCCACGCCCACCAGCCCGGCATCCGTAAAGATCTCCACCAGCACCCATCCATGAAAGACAAAATTCCCCATGGACGCCTCACGAAACATCACCAGGTCCATCGGATTGGTGCAGAAATGAGGAGGCAGCGGGACCGTCTCGCCCTCCCACTGAACCACGCGCGTTCGCACTTCGGTGATCTTCATGCCACTCTCACTCGGAACAAAATTTCATGCTTTTGAAGCGCAGCCGCGTGACGCATCAACAACCTTCTCTCCGCAGCTCGCGCCGATTCTATCAGGCGCACCGCCTGCTCACCACGTCCGGCGCGGCAGAGAGAAGCAGCCGTACGCATCTGCGCATCGTGTCAGAATCCTCGCTAGGTCCCTGATCGCATGAATTTGTTCCATCAGCATCGTGGTTTTCTAGGTCTCAAAATCAGGACCTGGGGGCCCGCAATTGGTACAAACACTAAACGGTCAGAGGCCTGGTGTCCTGAGTGTGAATACTCCACCGCCTAACAGGCGGTGGCTTCAGTTACGGCTGGAAGCCGGATTGATCGGCCATGCGGCCGATATTGCTGCTTCAGCCACACTGCTTGGTTCGCCTTCGTGGACCACTCTAACCGATGGGCAAGGGTGGGATCAAAAAGCTAAGCAAGAGCTGCCACCGGCTAGAGCATTTCTAATTTAGGTGTATACATACTGTGCGATACTATTCCTGCTGTTTGGAGGCGGCCGGGATGCATAGCTATTCGCAAGACCTGCGTGATCGTGTGCTTTGGGCGCTGGAGCGGGGAGAGCGGCCTTCAGACATTGCACGGCGGCTGGAGGTGGGCCGCGTGTGGGTATATCGGGTGCGGGATCGGA
>JASHPJ010000110.1 GCA_030038195.1 Acidobacteriaceae bacterium | reverse complement strand
ATCCTGAGCGGAGTTTGGCCGGTTTTTCGGCCAAACGGAGTCGAAGGACCTGCGGTTTGGGATGTCAATTTAGGATACGAACTTCTGGGACACGACACCAGTACCGTGACTTCGTGGTTTCGTAATCAAATCCAACGAACCTGGGAAAGCACAAGTTCACGCGGTCGCGGTACCGGCCAACGTATTGCCGACAGACGAACGCATAGTCCCGGGAAGAGTAAGAAAGATCAGCAAAATGGCTGTATGTCCAGACCAGTACAGTTATCCTTATGAATTCAGTTTTCCACAATTTCTTGATAACTACGGTAACTTGACTCTCTAACTCTACAAAACAATTTGATTGCACAAATCGAGCTTTGCGTTTAAGGTGATCCGGAGGCAGCGATAGAGCCGGTTGCCATATCCAGCGGAGGCCATATGGGAATATCTGGAATTCTTGCTTCCATCGATCGCGAGATAGCGCAGCTCAAGCGTGTGCGGGTGTTGCTGGGCGGTAAATCGGCAATACCGGCCCAATCCGCTCGCACGCTTGGAAAGGCCGCGGTCCAGGCCGCGAAGCCATCGAAAAAGAGGGCAAGAAGGCTCAGCCCGGAAGGCCGCAAGCGCATCGCGGAGGCGCAAAAACAGCGCTGGGCCAAGCAAAAGACAGCCGCCGATACCAAGCAAGAGTAACTGAAAATTTTGCTCTAAGTCACACGCTCGACTTTCAGTCTAGGTTATCGCTGCGGTGTTTCCCAATGGCCCGACTTTGCCGAGGCAAAGATAGCTTCAATAACTGCCATGTTACCGATCGAGTCTTCCAGACTTACCGGCGCCTCGGTATCCTCGCGAATCGCCTTGGCAAAAGCGTCGCCCTGCATCGTGTACTGATCACCGACCGGAAATGTCTCGGTCGCAATCCCGCTGCCGGATAAGTCACCCGTGGAGTCGATGAACAGCCGCGTAGGCCGATCGATGGGCGCGTTGAACGGTATCTCGATCTCGATGCGCCCGCGCGTCCCCAGAAAGTGAACCCGCTGGTAGGGAATCAACTGCGTGCTGCAGGTAAAAATCGCGTGGCCGGAGGGAAACTCGAGGATCGCCGAGGCCAGCCGGTCGGTTCCCATCTGCGGGTCGCGATCTAGCGTAGCCACCACGCGCGCAGGTTCCTGCCTGAATGCATAGCGCGACGACTGGATGCAGTAGCAGCCAATGTCGTATACGCCGCCGCCGCCCGTCTCCACGCGATTGCGAATGTTAGCCGGATTGATGTTGAAATAGCTGAAGAATGAAGTGACCGAGCGCAGCTCGCCCACGCGGCCTTCGTCGAGCAGCTCGCGCAGCCGCAGCCATTGATGAAAGCTGCGGATCATGAAGGCCTCGCAGATCTTCACGCCGGTGCGTGCGCGCACATCGAGCAGCGTCTTGGCTTCGGCCACCGTCATGCTCAGCGGCTTTTCGCAGAGTACGTGCTTGCCGGCCTCGGCCGCTTTCGTCGTCCACGGTACGTGAAGCTGGTTGGGCAGAGGATTGTAGATGGCGTCGATCTCGGGGTCGGCGATCAGCTCTTCATAAGAGCCGTAGACCTTGGCAATCCCGAGCGCGCCTGCGGTTTCCTTGCCTTTCGCCAGATCGCGCGAAGCAATCGCCGTCACCGTGGTAAGCCGGCCGCGCTGCATGGCCGGGATGACTTTCTTGAGACCGATATTAGCAGTGCTGAGCACGCCGATGCGAAGCTTTTCAGGCATGGAGGAATCATACCGCTGCATGCCTGCAACGGTCCCACGCTTTACAATACCTCGGCCACCATTCTCACCGCTTCGCCCGCATTGGCCGCAATCCGCGGCAGCGCGCGGTTCTCCGGCTTCAGAAATCCCGCCGTCACGGCCGTGTCCAGAAGCGCGAACAGCCCATCCCAGTAGCCGGCGGTATTCACCAGAACGCACGGCTTCGCGTGCAAGCCGAGCTGCGCCCAGGTGAGCGCTTCGAGCAGCTCGTCCAGCGTGCCGTATCCGCCGGGCAGGGCGATGAATGCATCGGCCAGCTCATGCATGCGCGCCTTGCGCTCGTGCATGGTGGGCGTCCTTTCGAGCGAGGTCAGTCCCGTGTGCGCAATCTCTCTGCCGGCCAGCACCTCGGGCAGCACGCCGATCACCTCTGCGCCTCCGCGCAGCGCCGCGTCGGCCACCGCTCCCATCAGCCCCACGCTGGCGCCGCCGTACACCAGTCCCATCCCCGCGGCCGCTATCGTCTCGCCCAGCGCGCGCGCTTCGTCACAATAGCGCGGGTCCGAGCCGTTCGCCGAGCCGCAGTACACGGCGACGCGCCGGCGCCGCTTATCCGCTGCATGCATGATGCACTCAGAATAGCGTACCGCAGCAGTGCTCAGCTCTGCGCCAGGTAATCACCGGGCACGAGAATCGCGATTCCATGAAAGGGATGGAGCACGAGCAAATCGTCGTCGCCGGAGATGATTGCATCGGCACGCCCATGCACGGCCACTTCGAGGAATTTATCGTCGCGCGGGTCGCGGCAGGCACGGATAGGAAATGGAATGGAAACCAGTTCCGAAATATCCCAGATATTGCTCAAGCTGTATTGACATATAGCCGGTTGACCCAATTTTTCCACGACCTGGCTGCCAGAGAACCACTTCAGCCGCTGGGCCGCCAAAACGGTACACTGAATACAGGACCTTTCCCGCCCGGACTTCGCTTTGCATTCGTTCCTCGCCAAACTGAATCCCGAACAGCGCGCCGCCGTCGAAGCCACGGAGGGCCCGTTGCTCATCCTGGCCGGAGCCGGCTCGGGCAAGACGCGCGTCATCACCAGCCGCATCGCCTGGCTGATCCAGGAAAAAGGCGTCGCGCCAGACGCGATCTTGGCCGTGACCTTCACCAACAAGGCCGCCGCCGAAATGAGCGAGCGCGTCGAAAAGCTGCTGAGCCACTTCACCTTGGCCAAGCCGCTCATCGCCACCTTCCACTCGCTCTGCGTGCTCATCCTGCGGCGCGACATCGAGGCCCTCAAGGTGGGCGACCAGGGCCTGACCCGCTTCTTCGCCATCTTCGACGAAAACGACCAGCAGGGCGTCGTGAAGCAGATCATGCGCCGCATGGGGCTCGATACCAAACAGCTCACCCCGCGCACCGTGCTGAGCCGCATCTCGTGGGCCAAAAATCACATGGTCGATCCGCAGGAGTACTACCTCGCCTCGAAGGACCCCAACAGCGAGCGCATCGCGCACATCTTCCAGAGCTACCAGGCGGAGCTGCGCAAAAACAACGCCATGGACTTCGACGATCTGCTGCTCGAAGCCGTGCGCCTGCTCAAGGCCGCACGCGAGGTGCGCGAGCGCTACCAGCGCCGCTATCGCTACCTCCTGGTCGACGAGTACCAGGACACCAACCGTCCGCAGTACGAGCTGATGAAGCTGCTGGCCGGCGAGCACAAGAACGTCTGCGCCGTGGGCGACGAGGACCAGAGCATCTACTCCTGGCGCGGCGCCGACATTCGCAATATCCTGGAGTTCGAGCAGGACTTTCCCAACGCGCAGATCATCCGCCTGGAACAGAACTACCGCTCTACGCAAGTGATTTTGGAAGCCGCTGGCGCCGTGGTGGCGAACAATCTGCGCCGCAAGGGCAAGAAGCTGTGGACCGACCGCCAGGGCGGCTCACTGATCGGCTACTACGAAGCCCCCGACGGCGAAAACGAAGCGCTGTTCATCGCCGACCGCATCCAGAAGTTCCTGCGCGAGCAGGGCGACGCTGGCGAGGACGGCCACTGCGCCGTGCTCTACCGCACCAACTCGCAGTCGCGCCTGGTGGAAGAGGCGCTGCGCCGCTACAACATTGCCTACACCATGGTGGGCGGCTTCAGCTTTTACGAGCGCGCTGAGATCAAGGACCTGCTCGCCTATCTGCGCCTGGTCCGCAACCCCCACGACTCGATGGCCCTGCAGCGCATCATCAACGTGCCCGCGCGCGGCATCGGCAAAGCCTCGCTCGAAACCCTCGAGCGATTGGCGCTTGAAACCGGCCGGTCCACGTGGGATGCAATCGGCGCCGCCATCCGCGAAAAGCTTATCCCCACGCGCGCGCTCATGGCGCTCGATTCGTTCCGCCAGCTTATCCTCGACGCGCAGGCCATGATGGACCTTGACTTTGCCGACAAGCTGGCCGCCGATGTGGCCGAGACCGCATCGGAAGAAGCAGACACCGGCTTCTCCTTCGGCACGGCGGAGCCGGCAGCGGAACAGAAGCAGGCGACAGAAGCGGCTCTCGATTTTGCCTTTGGCGCAAATGAGGACAGCTCGCAGATGGCGCTGCTCGATCCCTCGCATTTTTCTCCCTTGGCCGCGGCGCCCGCGCCGCCGTTCCTCAAAATGCCCAGGCGCGGGCCGGAAGAAAAAAACCAGCCTGATCCGGATTTCGAGTCCGATCCGGAAGAAGTGGCGCAGGATGCACCCGCAGGTGAAGCGGCTTTCCGCGCTCCGGGCGATGCAGCCACGCTGCCTGAGCTGATCCGTTTCCTCATCGACCGCAGCGGGTATATCAAGGCGCTTGAAGCCGAGGGCTCGCCGGAGGCTTTCAGCCGCATTGAGAACCTGAAAGAACTGGCCAACGCAGCCCACGACGCCGAGGTGCGCGGCGAAACACTGGCTGACTTCCTTGACCACGCCGCGCTCGCCTCTGACACCGATCAGATCGATCCCAACGCGCACGTCACGCTTATGACGCTGCACGCTGCCAAGGGCCTCGAGTTTCCGCTCGTCTTTCTCGCCGGATTGGAAGAAGGTTTATTCCCACACTCGCGCACGCTCAACAACCCGGACGAGCTGGAAGAGGAGCGCCGTCTCTGCTACGTGGGCATGACCCGCGCCATGAACACGCTCATCCTCACCCGCGCCCACTATCGCCGCCGCTACGGCAACGACGCGCCGGAGATGAGCATCCCTTCACGATTCCTGGAAGAAGTGCCGCCGCAGCTCATCGAGAATCTCAGCGGCCGCAGCCCGGCATGGGCCACGCCGGCCTACGGATCGAGTTACGGCTCAGCTTATCGGTCAGACAATCGATCGGGCCGCGACCGCTCCCGCGATTTCGAAGGCCGCCACTACAACTACGAAGACGAGAGCCAGGAGGCGTACAGCCCCGCGGCCTCGCGCCTATCGGCCAGTCGCTCGTCGTCCAGGCCTTTCGTTGCATCGTGGATGACGGGCGCGAAATCGAGTTCATCCAACCGGGGATCGAGTCCAAAGAGTAAAAGTGCGGCAGCGCCGGAAGAGCATTCGATCGACAACATCGCGCGCTTCTTCGGCAGCAAATCCGGAGCGGCAAAACCCGGCTCCTTTGCGCGGCCGGCCATGGAGATCGCCAAGCCGGGCGGCGCCGCCAATCTCAAAAAGGGCGAGCGGGTGCGCCACGCGAAGTACGGCGAGGGCACCATCCTGATGCGCGAGGGCGACGGCGAAGACGCCAAGCTCACCGTACTGTTCACGCGCCACGGCATGAAAAAGCTGATGGAAAAGTTCGCGAATCTCGAAAAGATCTAAGGAAGTTCTTGTCCTGTCTTTAAAATTCGCAGCATCAATACTGCTGTCATCCTGAGCGTAGCAAGCCGCGTTTTGCGTGGCTTGTGGAGTCGAAGGATCTGCGGTTGTTTTTCTGATTCGAGATGGAGTACACCATCTGTGAAATTGCCCTAGCCTTATCGGCACGACTTATTCAAAGTTTCCCTGCGCGCGATTCACTCGCGTACACCGTGCGCACAGTTTACAGGTTCTCCCACTGGTCCGGATGCTGGCGCAGACGCCAGCAGGGATCGTGCCCACCCTGCGGAAACAGCGACACTGAGCACGGAACCGTCACCGTGCCGAGAAAATCGTACTCCTCTTTCTGCCCTTTCAGCGGCACACCCATATAGCGATTGATGGTTGCCGTGGCCGTAGGCGAGCCGCGCAGGTGAAAGACCATCCAGTCGCCGGCATAGGTGACCAGGAAGCACGCGGCCATCGACACGAATGCGCGAAAGATCCATTGGCCCAGAATGCTCCACATCGTTCAGCGATCCTCCCGCATCCGCGTGTCTGCCTTGCGCGCCACGCCGGTGAGCCGCGTCGCCGCACTGCATTCAGAATAATCGCAATCCGCGCAGCAGCCCGCGCCAGGAACTGTGGCTGGCGTTGGGACTGGCGCATCCGCTTGGAATGGGCGCTTGCCGGCCATTCCTGCCATGGGCTCTGCGCATCACGCATAGAGCAGTTTTCTCCTGTATCCTCGTCGAAGATTCAGGGGGTGCGCTTGCCGGTTCATGACGTGTCGGTCGTTTTCATCGAGCTCGGCGCCGCGGCCTGCGCGCTGGCTGTGCTGGCGCGCATCGCC
>JASHPJ010000109.1 GCA_030038195.1 Acidobacteriaceae bacterium | reverse complement strand
CCACGGCTTGCCAGCGACCAGGTTGCCGGCAGTCGTTGCAGTCTCCAGGCCTTTGGCGGGACGCGCATCGGGCGCTGCGCCAGACCATATCGGGACTTGTGTGTGACCGGGCAAGGGCTGCCAGGCCGTCTGCGCATTCAGAACGTCACACACGAACACAATCACGAGAGCAAAACGACAAAGCTTCATCCGATTCCCTGCTTTCCATCCACCAGTTGCAGCGTTGCTGAAGCGAGTGTAGGACTGTCGAACCGAGATTCTTCCCACCTGCTGCAGCAGGAATCGACTCGGTTAATGGGCTCATACAGGGCTGGATGGGGTGATTGAGGAGTCAGCAAGTCAGGTGGGTTAGCCGAGTTAGCAAGTTTCGAGGCGGGGATGCATTCCCAGGATGAATAGCAAGCCGAATGCTGCCGCTTTTCTTTGCACAATGTCTGCTATGATGGCTAGCCTGTAGTTTTAGCAAGCCATGCGATGCTGGCGCGGTGCTGCCAACAGATAAAACGAAAGATTGCCCGGCCACGGTTCCCCCTTGTTAATTGCGTCTGGTAGTTGCAGCCCCAGAACATCGCACATCATGAGGAAGAGAAACGCTTATGCCATGGAAAGAATTTATCGCAGAACACAATGGCTCGATGGCTAACTTGCTGAACAGGATTGGACAAGACGCCACGAGAGGCGACTTTACCCGGCTTAAAACCTTTCTCGGATATTACAAAGACGAGGTAAATCGGCAGGATATCGACCGCAAATGGCGGGATAAGGCAAACAGCAAACGCGTGGGCCAGACGATATCGGGCAAGCACGAGTGGATTCCGACCAACATGATGCCTTACATGCTCTCGATGGCCGCCGGATGGGAAGACGTGCGCTGGCTGATCGGGACGGAAATACTGCGCACGCCATGCATTTGGCTCATCTACCGCGGACGCATTCGCAAAACGGTAAAGATCAATCAAATCGACGGCAAGGCGATCTACGCCAACGCACCCAAGCTCCAAGCGGGAAAAACCGTTTCACAGATCGCCGATCTGCAGGCACATGTGGGAGCGTTGTACTGTTATGACTCGAACAAAAATAAAATGACGGCACGCCAGGGGGGAATGCCCACATGGCACAGTCATCTGCGCGAGATCATCCGGCGGCATCTGAACACAGATACCAACGATCTGCAAGGATTCTGGCTCGAGCTGGGCCGGTTCATCGGTATGTCCATCTGGGACGGATCGCTGGAACAACTTGGCAACTTTGCTGATGAGAAAACAGGCTGGCTGAGGGCGCATGCCAGTTCCATCGCTTGTGACTACTCGAGCGCGCGCAACAAGAAGGACTGGAACAACTGCAAGACTCTGGCCGATATGTCTGCACAGCAGGCATTCGGCTTTCAGCAGTTTAACGCAATCCTCTGCAATCAGTTCCAGGCATTGCTCATGAGCCCTGGACCGAAGCCTTCCTTCAGCAAAGATGTGCTGGTGATCCTGGAGGACGACACCCTACCGTCCGACGAAGATTATCAAGAGGATTGCGAAAAGTAGATGCTGGCCGGGTGTCACCGATTTCATCTGCTCTCATCTGCCGCGGCGGATGAGACCGGAGATGGCACAGCTTTGAACCGCCGCACACTTACTGCAAAATCGGAACGCCGGCGATGCGCTTTTGCCATTCGGCGGGGCCGGTCTGGTGGACGCTGGTGCCTTTGCTGTCTACGGCCACAGTTACTGGCATCTCGTGAACGTCGAACTCGTAGATAGCTTCCATGTCC
Organism: Acidobacteriaceae bacterium; assembly: GCA_030038195.1. Taxonomy (GTDB): domain Bacteria; phylum Acidobacteriota; class Terriglobia; order Terriglobales; family Acidobacteriaceae; genus Telmatobacter. The sequence goes on along the minus strand of JASHPJ010000109.1, from coordinate 46,715 downwards.
AGGTCTTCAAAGGCCAGCAGGCGTGAGCCGCGGATGGCTTTGGCCACCAGGTACGCCGCGCCGCCGACGGCCATCAGATACACGGCACCGAACTCCCTGATGGCGTCGATGGCCGCGGGGCCGCGCTCGGCTTTGCCGATCATGCCGAGCAGACCGGTCTGCGCGAGCATCTGGCGGGTGAACTTGTCCATGCGTGTGGCGGTGGTGGGACCGGCAGGGCCAACCACTTCTTCGCGCACCGGGTCGACGGGGCCGACGTAGTAGATGAAGCGACCAGTGAAGTCGACGGGGAGCTTTTCGCCGCGGTTGAGCATGGTCACGATTCGTAAATGCGCGGCGTCGCGGCCGGTGAGCAGCTTGCCGTTGAGCAGCAGCACTTCGCCGGGCTTCCACGTGGCGGCTTCTTCGCGCGTGATGGTGTCGAGGTTAACGTGGCGCGCGCCGGAGACGTCATAAGTGAGTTCGGGCCAGTCTTCCAGCGAAGGCGGATCGAGATAGACGGGGCCGGAGCCGTCGAGCACGATGTGCGCGTGGCGTGTGGCCGCGCAGTTGGGGATCATCGCCACGGGAAGATTGGCGGCGTGAGTCGGGCAGTCAAGCACCTTCACGTCAAGCACGGTGGTAAGGCCGCCGAGTCCCTGCGCGCCGATGCCGAGGCGATTGACCTTGTCGTAAAGCTCGACGCGCAGCTTCTCCGCGGTGGTCCTGGGGCCGCGTGCGATGAGCTCCTGGATATCGATAGGGTCCATGAGCGACTGCTTGGCCAGCAGCATGGCCTTCTCCGCCGTGCCGCCGATGCCGATGCCAAGCATGCCGGGCGGGCACCATCCCGCGCCCATGGTGGGCACGGTCTTGAGCACCCATTCGACGATCGAGTCGGAGGGGTTGAGCATAACGAACTTCGACTTCGCCTCAGACCCTCCGCCCTTGGCGGCCACGGTGATCTCGACCGTGTTGCCTTTGACCAGCTCGACGCTGATGCAGGCGGGCGTGTTGTCCTTGGTGTTTTTGCGCGCGCCGGCAGGGTCGGCCAGGATAGAGGCGCGCAGCACGTTGTCCGGATCGAGATAGGCGCGGCGCACGCCTTCATCCACCATCTCCTGAATATCCATAGCGGGGTTGCCGGGCGCGGCCTCGAAGCGGACGTCCATGCCGACCTTGAGGAACGCCGTTACGATGCCCGTGTCCTGGCAGATGGGGCGATGGCCCTCGGCGCACATGCGGCTGTTGATGAGGATCTGGGCCATGGCGTCGCGCGCGGCCGGCGACTGCTCGCGCTCATAGGCTTTGGCCAGCGAGGTGATGTAGTCGACGGGATGGTAGTAGCTGATGTACTGCAGCGCACCTGCAACGCTGGCGATGAAATCCTCCTGCCGGATGACGGTCATAAATGAGGCTCCCTCAAAGTCCAACTCTCCAGGGTAATGGACGAAGAGCGTGCACGTCGCGCAGGGCGCGGCGATCAAGGTTGCGGGACGACGGGGCTGAGGTCGGTGTGGATGAAGTCCTCGCCTTTGAACAGAATGGGCTCGCGCTTGGCGCGGGCCAGGGCGTAGCTGAAGCAGTCGCCGAAGTTGAGATTGGCCGCGTGGCCGCTGCCGCGGCCGTAGTCGCGGTAGGCCGCGCGGGCGATGCGCGCCTGCTCGGGGGTGACGGGCTCGATGACAAGCTTTGGAAGCTCCATAATTTCGTCGAAACGCCTACTCAGCTTGGGGTCGCGATAACTGTCAGTGACGATCGACGCCTCAACATAGGTTCCAGCAGAAACGCGCAGTACGCCCGCTTCTTCCATGGCTCTGGCAAATACAGAGGTTTCCGGCTCGCCTTTGATAATTGCAATAATGGCCGATGAGTCTACGATCATTTAGGCAACCCCGTTTTCTCGTCGTAAAGCTCGTCGATAAGCTCCTTACTAGTGCGTCCGTCATTCATGAGCGGAGCGGTTTCGCGGCTAAGGTTCTCAAGCCATTCGGCAAGGCCTTTTTTACTGTTCTGCTTTCGTTCCGCTTTTTCTTTTTCAAGCTTCTCTTCGACGGCTCCTGTAACCGCAGCGACCAGAGTCACCCCCTGAAGGGTAGCCAGCTCGCGGATCAATTGATCTGCCCTTTCATTTTTGATGTTAAGGCTCATGATTTTCTACCTTTCTACCTATACTTTCTACTATTCTACCATCGATTGGCTTGCCTGGCTTCCGGCAGCCTCTGAAAAACCTCTCCTGGGCAGCATGGCCTAAGCTAGAGACATGAGCGAGCGGGAGTTGGAAGCGACGGATATTTACGATTTACTGGTTATTGGCGCGGGGCCGACCGGGCTGGCTTGCGCCATCGAGGCGCAGAAGGCCGGGTTTCGCGCAGTACTGGTGGACAAGGGCTGTGTGTGCAACTCGCTCTTTCACTACCCGTCGCACATGACGTTCTTTACCACCTCGGAGCTGCTCGAGATCGGCGGCATTCCCTTCCCCACCACCAACGCCAAGCCCACGCGCAACGAGGCGCTGGAGTACTACCGGCAGGTGGCGGCCTTTTACAAGCTCGACGTGCGGCAGTACCAGCTTGTGGAGTGGATAACGGGTGCAGATGGCGACTTCACGGTGCATACCCGGGACCGGTTTGGCCGCGCGGGCGAGCTGCGCGCGCGCAAGCTGGCGATTGCCTCCGGTTATTACGACCTGCCCAACCTGATGGGGATTCCGGGCGAGGAACTGAGCAAGGTGCATCATTACTATGACGATCCGCACCCGTATTACGGGCTGAATGTGGTGGTGATCGGCGGTAAGAATTCAGCGGCGATTGCGGCGCTGGAGCTGTGGCGGCATGGAGCGCGGGTGACGTTGATCCATCGTGGCCCGGAGATGCACCGGCACGTGAAGTACTGGATCAAGCCGGACATTGAAAACCGCATCAAGGCAGGCGAAATCAAAGCGTATTTCCACGCGCGGGTGGTGGAGATCACGCCGGACGCAGTGATCGTCGAAACGCCGGAGGGGCAGAAGACGCTGCGCAACGATTTCGTCTTCGCGCTGACGGGGTACCATCCGGACTTTGATTTTCTCGAAGGGCTGGGCGTGGAGTTCAGCGGACCCGACCGGCTGCCGGTGTGCAACAAGGAGACGCTGGAGAGCAACGTGCCGGGCATCTACCTGGCCGGGGTAATCGTGGCCGGCGAGCGCACCAACGAGATCTTTATTGAGAACGGACGCTTTCATGGCAGGCAGATTGCCGCAGCGCTGACTGCAGCGCTGAAGCCGCAGACCGCGCGATGATCCCGTAGACTTATCTCGAAGGCAGGGAGGCTGTTGTCTTGCGCATGCGCTGGTGGCCGCGTTCGATTCGATGGCAGATGCTGGCCGGGCTGCTGCTGCTCGAGTCCCTGTCGACTGGCCTGTTTGTGCTGGTGCTGGTGCGCCAGCAGCGGCAGGAGGTGTACGAGCGAGCGCATACGCGCCTTGATTATGAGGCCAGCTCACTGGCCACGCAGGCGGAAGAAGCGCTTGAAGAAGCGCAGCCGGGCTGGGTAAGCCACTCGGTGACGATGATGGGCGAAGGACCGACGGTGGCCGTGGCCAAGGTGACCGATCCGGCCGGTAACGTGCTCTTCATCAGCAAGGGTGAAGCCGACGAGGAGAAGCTCTCGCCGGCCGAGATGGCGCTTGTTCCATGGATGAAGAAGAACGGGTCGAGATGCCTGACGCTGGTGGCCGACCAGTGGGAGTGTGCGCACGGCATCTTTACGGAGAACCAGTTGCGCGGCATTGCCTGGGTGCAGTTCGACAAGAGCTGGGCGCACGAGCAACTGAACTCGATCCTGCGCGACACGGCGCTGTTTGCCATCATCTGGATCTCGGCCTCGGCGGTGCTGGTATTCCTGATGGCGCGATCGATCGGCAGGCCGCTGGCGGTGCTGCACCGCGGCGCGGCGGCGCTGACCAACTCGCTCGAGAACAGCGGGCATTTCCCGCTGCCGGTGGCCGTGCACAACGAGATTGGCGACCTGATTGAGACCTTCAACCGCATGGTGGCCTCGCTGGCCGAGCAGCGCTCGGGGCTGAGCGATACGCTGTCCCTGCTGGACTCGATGCTGGCCAATGCGCCCATCGGGCTGGCGTTCTTTGACCGCAGTTGCCGGTTTGTGCGCGTGAACCAGGTGTTTGCCGATCTGACGCGGGTTCCGCTCAGCCGCCACCTGGGCCGCACATTGCCGGAGCTGCTGTCGCGGCCGGTGGCGCAGGAGCTGGAAAACGCCGTGCTGCGCGTGTTTGCCAGCGAGGAAGCGGTGCGCAACCTGGAACTGAGCGGCGAGACAGCGATTGCAGACGGCGGAAGCGCGCGGCCATGGACCTGGCTGGCCAGCGCGTATCCGGTGCGCACCACGCCCAAACAGGTGCGGTGGGTGGGCGTGATCGTGCTGGACGCGAGCGACCGCAAACGCAGCGAAGAGGCGCTGCGCAAGAGCGAAAAGCTGGCGGTGACGGGACGGCTGGCCGCTTCCATCGCGCACGAGATCAACAATCCGCTGGAAGCGGTGACCAACCTGCTGTTCCTGCTGCGCAACTACTCGAATCTGGATGAGCAGGCAACGCGGTATGTGGACATGGCCGAGCTGGAAGTGCGGCGCGTGGCGGAGATCACGCAGCAGACGCTGCGCTTCTACCGGCAGTCCACGCTGCCGGCGCGCGCCTCGATGGCCGAGCTGCTGGACTCGGTGCTCTCGCTCTACCAGGGCCGGCTGAACACGCTGGGAATCCGCGTGGAGCGGGACTACGACCCGAAGATGGACCTCTTCTGCTTTGCCGGAGAGATTCGGCAGGTGATCGCCAACTTAGTGGGTAACTCGATTGACGCGGCGACCAGCGGCGCGCGGCTGGTGATTCGCGCGCGGCGCTCGCGCAACTGGAAAGACCTGCAGCAGACGGGCGTACGCTTCGTGGTGGGCGACACGGGCAGCGGCATGGAACCCGAGGTATGCGACCGCATCTTCGAGGCCTTCTTCACCACCAAGGAAGTGACCGGCACGGGCCTTGGACTGTGGGTGAGCCACGAGATCATCAAGAAGCACCGTGGGCTGGTGCACGTGCGCAGCCGCTCCGCGCACCCGGCGTATCCGGGCCGGTCGACGGGCACGGTGTTCGAGCTGTTTGTGCCGGACGATCCTTCGCTGGCCAACGGCACAGGCGTATCGGCGGCCTGAAAAGCGGCTATTTTTACCGCTCCGCGACGGGCACCTGCTCCGAGAAGGCGGCGCTGCCGATCTTAAGCGCCTTGTAGCCGTGATCGGGGTTGAAGTAGTAGGTGAGCATGGCGCGGATGGGGACGATGTGCGTCTTGGCCTCAGCCATCTTGGCAAACTCCGCGCGCAGTGTGGGCGGGTTGAGCGTGGTGATGGTGCTATCGCCGATGTTGACCGAGTTCTGGCTGATCACGGTGCCGTCGCCCAGCGAGCAAGCCACGTGGCCGAAGACTTTGACCGGCGTCTCGAAGTAGACCGTACGGCCGGCAGGCACGATCACGTCGCCGCCGTTGCTCTGGTCGCGGACGAGGCGCTTCTGGTTGTCGTATTCGATGATCGTGTCCCAGCCCACCTGTGAGTAGATGGGAAAGAATGCGTTGCCATCCTTGCCCTGGAGCTTGTTCCAGAGATAGCGCTTGCTGATAGCGCCGGCCTGAAAGGCCCAGAACACGCAGGCGTTGTAACAGTTGAAAGGTCTGTCCATGCGGAAGACGCCGCGGATGGCGTCCTGCGCCTCGTAGTTGACGTTGTTCCACTTGGGCATGCGCTCGATAGTGGTCTTGGCCTGTGCGGCTACCATGGCCTCAGTCACGCCGGGCTGAATGAACCAGCTCTTGATCTCGTCGATGAGCGGCTGCTCGGCACCTTCAGGAAGGTTCTTGATACGGGCCACTTCGCCGTTGCGCATTCCCTGATCGTTGATGAAGAGCAGGGCCAGCAGCATAAGCGCGCGCTTGGCGCGGCGCGGGGCCTTGGTGAAGGGATCCATGTGGCCGATGGAAAGCGCGTCAGAGATGGCGTTCTGATTGGGCGCGTTCTGCAGCTTGGCGAATACCTCGTTGTACTGGCCGGGTATAAGCACGCTCATCAGGTAGTTCTTGGTGTCGGTCAGGCGTTCGGCGGCGGTTTTCATGGCGGGGTCCTCGCGCATGCTGGTGATTCGCGGCTGCGCCGGAGCTCGATAGCTTCCGGCTTTTGTCCACGTGCCTGGGATGTGGCGGACCGGGGAGCAAAATTTAATTTTAGTGGACGCAGAAGCGCGCGCACCAGAGATTTCGCGGCGGTGCCGGGTTTTCTGCAAATTTTCAAAAAATTTCTGGTTGACAGCTACCCTGTTGCTTGTGTTACCGTAAGTAACATTATGACAAGTAACGCTACCCGCGATCATGACCCCGCGGAGCTGGGCGAGCTGGAGCGCGGCATCCTGCTGATTGTGTGGCGCATGGGCACGGTCACCGCCGAGCAGGTGCGCGAAGAGATTGGCCGCCCACTCAAGGACTCTACCATCCGCACGGTGCTGCGGCGGCTGGAGGAAAAAGGCTACCTGGCGCACAGCGTAGAGAATCGCACCTTTCTCTACCGGCCGGCGGAGTCGCGGCAGCGCGTGGCCGGCCGCGCCGTCAAACGCATCGTGGACTGGTTCTGCGAGGGATCGGTCGAGGCGCTGCTGGTAGGCATGGTGGACTCGAAGGTGCTGGGCCGCGCGGAGCTGCAGCGGCTGGCCGAGCGGATTGCCGCGGCCAGCAAGACGCCTGGCAAAAAGGAGGCCAAGGGATGATTTCCAGCGCTGGTGGTCTTTTGCTGGAGGCTGCGCTGCGCGCGCTGGCGGCGGCCGCGGTGGTGTGGAGCGCGATGCGCCTGCTGCGCGTGGAAAACGTGCTGGCGCAGAAGGCCGCGTGGGGAGTGGTGCTGGCCGTGGCGCTGGCCATGCCGGTGCTGATGCGCGCGCCGCTGCTGCCCAGGTGGGCGGCCGTGCGGATACCCGCGCCGCTGTGGCACAAAACGGCGAAGGCAGCGCCTGCGCCCACGGCAACACAGACGGCTGCGCCGCCGGTTACCGTTCCATCCCGTGCTGCAATGCCCGCGGACGATGCCGAGGACGACATCGAGAGTTTTTCCACGCCGGCAGTCTCCGAGTGGCGCTATGATGCCGAGCCGCGGAGCACAGTTGCTACGCCGGCAACGCACGCCAGCGCACCGGCTGCGCCAGGCAGGCTCGATCTGCTTGCCATATACGGATGGCTCGCCTACCTGTGCGTGAGTGCGGCGCTGCTGCTGCGATTGTTGATCGGGCTGGTCTCGTCGATCCGGCTCTGGATGCAGGCGCAGCCGGTGGATGCGGCCGCCGGGAGCGGCCTGCGCGCAACGCTTGCGGTGCGCGCCAGCCGGCGCATTGCGTCGCCGGTCAATATCGGCTCAGGGATCGTGTTGCCTGCCGATTACACAAGCTGGGATGCGGAAAAGCTGCGCGTGGTGCTGGCGCATGAAAGCTCGCACGTGCGGCAGCGGGATTTCTACCTGCAGTTGCTGGCCGGTCTGTACGCGGCTGTCACATGGTTCAGCCCGCTGGGGTGGTGGCTCAGGCGCAGGCTCTGCGAGCTGGGCGAGGCGATCAGCGACCGCGCCGGCATGGAAGCCGCAGCCAGCCCCTCGGCCTACGCACAACTGCTGCTTGAATTCGCGGCGCTGCCGCGCGCCGCAATCACAGGAGTCGCCATGGCACACGCAAGTAATCTCTCCGAACGCGTCGAGCGGCTGCTCAATGATTCGAGCTTCCGCAGGGCCTTCAGCGGCGGACGCCGCGCGCTGCTGATGTTGGTTCCCGCCGTGCTGTTTGCGGCTGCCGCGCTGGTGCGCGTGCAGGCGGCGCAGGTGGCGGCACAACCGGCCGTGGCGCTGCAGGCCGCCGCGCCGGCACAGCCGCAAACGGCGGCGCAAGCCCCGGATTCTTCGTCTGGTTCTGCGGCTTCGCAGTCTTCCTTGTCGGGCCAGTCGCATCCGGCCGAGTCGCAGGTGACGGATGAAGCGCCTGCGCCCCCGTCAACGCCGCAGGCAGCGCCCGCGCCGCAGCCGGCTCCGGCGCCTTCTGAAGATGCGGCAGAGCCCATGCCTCTGGTTCCGCCTGTTTCGCCCGCGCCATCCGTTGACGTGGTGGTGCCCATGCCACCCATGCCGGCGATTCACGTTGAAGTTCCCGCGCCGCTGATCGCCGACGAGTACCACTACGCGTATGACTCGAGTTTTGGCGATGCGTATGCGATTGTGGGCGACCCCGGAACCAAGGTTCGCTACGCAGGCGACTGGGACGGCAACCGCGAAGCGGAGATAGCCAAGGCTCGCGCCCAGGCGCACGGCCACTTCCTGCTCTTCCGCCACGATGACGAGACCTATTTCATCGACGACCCGGCGATTGTGGCGCAGGTGGAAGCGATGCAGAAGCCAATCGAGGACCTGGACAGCCAGATGCGCGCGCTGGACAAGCAGATGCGCGACGAGAGCCTGCAGGATCGCGTGGCAGCCCGCGAGGCTGAGCGCAAGATCCGCGACGCGCAGATGAATATTCCTGCGCCCGACCTGACCAAAGAGATGGCCGACCTGAACGCCGCCGTGGCCACTCTCAAAGACAAGTCCGCCGCAACCAATGGCACCGTGACGCGCGAGCAGCTTGCCGAGATTCAGCGCAGGATTGCCGAGCTGCAGCAGCGGCTGATGCGCGCGGAGCTCAAGGTGGACGTGCGCTTTGACTCGGACGCGATAAAAAAGATCAGCGAAGTTTATAGCAGGTATGGCGCGCAGATGGGCAAGCTGGGCCAGCAGATAGGCGAGCTGTCCCGCGAGAATAACCGGAAGATCAGGTCGATCATCGACCAGAGCCTGAAGAACGGCAAGGCAAAGCCGGTACAGTAAGCACGCTTAGAAGAGATTCAGGCCGCGCGGCTGATTGATGTGGAAGGGATCGTTGAGGCTGGCGCGCGGCGCTGCCCTGTGCAGCGTGCAGCGGCTGCGGGATTGCAGGCCGGTGGCGTAAGCGCGCGTCACGTGCAGACGATCCATGATCACATAGCGCACGCGCAGGCCATCAATGACGGCGGGAAGCTGCGCGGGTACGTTGCGGCGGTCCACGTAGACCACCAGCGCGGCTTCCTTCGGGTTGTCGAGGCTCTGGCCCACGCCGACGCCGAAGAAGGCGGGAAACTGCTTCATCAGCACGCGGGCCATCTGCTGCTTGGCGGCAATGGCGCGGTTGAGCGCGCCGGACGGCAGGGCTGGTGTGCCGGCTTCCTGCGGGGTGCGCGGCGCGGTGCCGAAGGCAACGGCCTCCGGCGTGGTGGAGATCACGATGGTGCGTACGCCGTTCAACGTCTGCGGCACGGCGGGGTTCATGCCCTGGTCAACGTAGACGATCACTGCGCCCTCCCCGGCGCGATCGCTGCTCTTGCCCGCGGCCACGCCCAGAATGCCGGCGGAAGGACTGACCAGTGCGCGCGCGGGCGTGAGCGCGTTGTCGACACGCGCATCTTCCGCTTCACTCAGCACGCGCGCCTGCGCGGCAGTTGCCGTGGCGTCGCCGTAGTTGAGGCAACTGACGGCGTGATCGGGCCCGCCGACAAAGGTATACGAGGTTCCCGTCTGTGCGCCCAGCTCGCTGAGCACATCGGAGGCAGGATTGGCGACGCCTTCGCTGACGTTGTTCAGGTCCACGCCGCCGGCAAAGAACAGGCCTACAGGCTCGGCGTTGCCGGTATCCACCACCAGCGAGCCGGAGTCGCCGGCATCGCTGAACTGGTTGCCGGAGATGGCGATCTGGTTCGAGTAGATCTTGGTGTAGTAGGGATCGGTCTCGGCGCAGTTGGAGAAGTAGGAAACTTCGACATCGAGATCGACGGCCGAGACGCCGGCGCAAGTCAGACCGGTTGTCCGGCCGCTCTTGGCCACGGCCATATTGATGGATGCGGCCTCGCCCTTGCCGCCGGTGGAAGAGACTCCGGGCGGCGCGGCAGCCAGCGTGCCGCTGGACTGGCGCGCGCCGAGCTCAAGGATGCTGCCGCCTGCATTCACCGCGCCGGAGTTGACCTGGGCGATAGCCGCGTCGGCATTGGTTGAAGGCGATTTGAGCGGCAGAAAGCCGGTAAGCACGCCGACGGGGGTTTCCGTGCCGCCGTCGTTGTAAGGCGCGCAGTTGTCGTCGATGAGGCCGGGCTGGATGATGGGCTCGCCTACCGTGGCCTGATCGCTGCGGGCAAGCACGTGATTGTTGCTGAGCAGATACTGCGTGCCGTTGGCGTTCTGAATGAGCGAGCCAAGCGTGCCGCTGCAGCAGTCGGAAACGATGGTCTGGCCGTTGCTGGTGGTGGCGTCGTAGTCGTTGTTGTTGCCTCCGGAGCTGCCGAGCGCGATGGGCGTGGCCAGGCGGGCCTGATGCGCCGCAGGATTGCTTTCCACGCCGGCGGTGTTCAGGAGCACTTCGGCGGAGGTCTTCGACTGCGATGCGCCAATGGTAGCCACAATGTAGGTCGCGGCGGTGGATGAGATTGCCGGCGGTGCGATGTAGGTGACGGTGCACGAGGTAAAGGTCTGCGCGGCGCGCAGGCAGCTTGGCGTGCCCAGCGTGCCCTGGCCGCCGCCTGCACCTGCAGCGGTAGACGCGAGCGCGAAGTTGATGCCGGTGGCGCCTCCGGCTTCAGCCAGATAGCCGGTAATGGAGAGCGTGCCGTTGGCGCCGAGAGCCGCATTCTCTGGCGTGAGCGGCTGCAGGAAGCCGGGCGTGATGGTGAGAACGGCGCTGGCGGCCTGGCTGTGGTTCGAGTTGAGCGTGGCGGTGACGGTGACCTTCTCGCTGTCCGCGGTGAGATAGCCGGGCGGCGTGTATTTGCCGGCGGACGTGATGGAGCCCGCGCCGCCGGGACTCACAGACCAGGTGACGCTGGCTGCGCCGCCGTTGGCCAGCGTGGCGGTGAGCTGCTCGTAGGCGCCCGAGGCGCTGGTCGCGTTGCAGCCGGTGCAGTTGGTGTCAATACTGGCCGCGGAGGGCGAGATGGAGAAAGAGCCGTTGGACGAGACGGAGCTGCCGCTGCCGTTGGGCGATGTTCCGGCCGCAACCTGGCCGCCGCAGCCGGCGAGGGCCAGCCATGCAGGAACGAGCGCAAGCGGCAGAGCGCGCAGCAGGACGGCGCACGGTGCGGAATGGCTGCCAGCCGTCTGCGTGCGGCGGCTGCGCGCTCTCGTCGATTGCCCGGCTGCGGTCAAAATATCTTCCCTGCCTCTCTGCTCTGGCCGGTGATGAAAATCCGGGCGCGTGCTTCTCTGTGCGCGTATGCCGGCGGGCTTACGAAGCCATGCGCCTGTTCGCGTGTATCCTTCCCCGGTACTGTCATTTTAGACCTCTTTGCACTGCAAACGTTGCTTTTGCCCGCCGCGCGGCACGGATGCGCAACGATCTTTTCCCCGGATATTGACGAAAACGAGATGGACGAAGCGGGAACGGCGCGACGCTGAAGCCGGTCTCATCCTGCGGGAAATCGATGGTCGGCGGTCGCGGCTCCTGTGTGCAGCGCCGTAAACTTGAGACGAGGAGAACCCATGGATTACGTCAATTTTGGACACACAGGGCTGAAGGTTTCGCGCATTTGCCTTGGCTGCATGACGTATGGCAGCCCGGCTACGGGTCCGCTGCTGCCCGGCCGGCAGCCATGGGCGCTGAGCGAGGCTGAAAGCATTCCCTTCTTTCGCCAGGCGCTCGATCTGGGCATCAACTTCTGGGACACGGCCAATGTCTATTCCGGCGGCGATAGCGAAGTGGTGGTGGGCAATTTCCTGAAGGCGAATGCCCGGCGCGAGACGATTGTTCTGGCTACCAAGGTAAACGGGCCGATGAGCAGCGATCCGAACGGACGCGGCCTTTCGCGCAAGGCGATTTTCCACGAGCTAGACCAGAGCTTGAAACGACTGCAGACCGATTACGTGGATCTCTACCAGATCCATCGCTGGGATTATGAGACGCCGATTGAAGAAACGCTCGAAGCGCTGCACGACGTGGTGAAGGCCGGCAAGGTGCGCTACATCGGCGCGTCGAGCATGTATGCGTGGCAGTTTGCCAAGGCGCTGTACATCTCCAGGCTCAACGGATGGACGCGCTTCGTCTCCATGCAGAACCACATGAACCTGATCTATCGCGAGGAAGAGCGCGAGATGGTGCCGCTGTGCATTGCCGAAGGCGTCGCCGTGATTCCCTGGAGCCCGCTGGCGCGCGGCCGGCTGGCGCGGCCGTGGAAGAGCGAGCCGACCCGGCGCGCGGAGACTGACCTGTTCGGCAATAAGATGTATGCGCGCACCGAAGAGGCCGACAGGAAGGTCGTGGACCGGCTGGGCGAAGTGGCGGAGAAGCGGGGCATTCCGCGGGCACAGGCGGCGCTGGCTTGGCTGCTGGCCAAGCCGGGCATTACGTCGCCCATTGTGGGTGCCAGCAAGCCGCATCATCTCGAAGATGCTGTAGCCGCGCTCAGCGTGCGACTGGCGCCGGAAGAGATGGCGCTGCTCGAAGAGCCATATATTCCGCATCCGGTGCTGGGATTCAGTTGATTCCGGCTTGAACAGCATCAGTCCTTTTCCTGTTCAGGAAAAAATGCATGTTTCGCGGCAACGGGTCACCCGAAAGTAATGTGGCAGGCCCGTTGAAACGCGGTCTGCCGCCTTAAAATATCGGCACGGCGAAATCATTTCGGGAGGCCCGTCATTACCACCGCATTGCGTTTAGGGGACCTGCTCATCCGCGGCAAATTGGTGACCGTGGATGACGTGAATCGGGCTCTGGACCACCAGGCGCAGCACGGAGGCCGGCTGGGGGAAAGCCTGATCGCCCTCGGCGCCATTACCAAGGCCGCGCTGGACGCATTCCTGTACCGGCTGCCCACCGAGCCCGCCGACATCAAGGCAACCGGCGTGGACGGCCCCGACCTGATGGATCTGCTGCTGAAGCTCATCTATTTAGACCGCCTGGAGACGGTGCGCCAGTTTGCCAACGCCATCAAGCTGCCCTATTACATCGTGCTTGACCTGGTGCAGATGGCCATCGACCGCAAGCTGCTCATCAACCTGGGCTCGCGCGGCGATTCGAGCAACATGGCCGACATGAGCTACATGTTCACCGAGGAGGGCCGCCGGTGGACGCTGGACGCGCTGAACCGCGTGGGCTACGCGGGACCAGCGCCGGTGACCCTCGAGGACTTTACCTACCAGGTGAACCTGCAGAAGGTTACCAACGAGATTGTCACCTTCGACCGCATCCGCAAGGCCACGTCATCCTTCACCTTTGACGATGCGCTGATCGAGCAGTGCGGGCCGGCGCTCAACTCGGGTCGCGCCATGCTGCTCTACGGGCCGCCGGGCAACGGCAAAACCTCGGTGGCGCAGTGCCTGGCCAACGTGTTCAACGACGTGATCTATGTGCCCTACGCGATCAGCGTGGAGGGCCAGATCATCCGCGTCTTCGATCCCAGCATCCACGTTCCGCTGGACCGCGCTGAAGTGACCGAGGACGATGCACTCTCGCTGGTGCGGCGCGAGGTGTTCGATGCGCGCTGGGTGGCGTGCAAAAGGCCGTTCGTGATTGCCGGCGGCGAGCTGACGCTGGACATGCTGGACCTGCGCTATGACGAGGCCGGGCATTTCTACGAGGCGCCGCTGCACGTGAAGGTACTGGGCGGCTGCTTCGTCATCGACGACTTCGGACGGCAGCTTGTTTCACCCACCAACCTGCTCAACCGCTGGATTGTGCCGCTCGAAGGCCGCGTGGATTTTCTCAAGCTGCATACCGGCAAGTCGTTCAGCGTGCCGTTTGAAGAGCTGATCATCTTTTCCACCAACCTGGAGCCCGAAGACCTGATGGACCCGGCCTTCCTGCGCCGGCTTCCATACAAGATCGAAGTGGGCCCGCCGGGCCTGGAGACCTATCGCGAGATCTTCGAGAAAGAGTGCGCCAAGCAGGGATTCGAGCTGCCCCAGGAGGCCTTCGAGACAATCGTCTACAAGATCAGGAACGAGAAGAACCTCGACCTGGCCTGCTATCAGCCGAAGTTCATCGTGGAGCAGGTGGTGGCGAGCTGCCGGTTCATGCAGCAGCCGCCGCGGTTCGAGCCGCGCTTTGTGAACAACGCGCTCAACAACCTGCGCGTGCACCGGCAAGCCAAGGCAGTGGCCAATATATAGGTGAATCCGCCGCTGGCTATCTGAATGGCGATATAGATTTTCCCGACGTTATCCTATCGTGGATAACCCTGCCACAGATATTCAAGCGCTTCGGCGAGGGTTTGTTGCCGCACAGAGCGGTCAACGTGGCCAGCGTTGCGGGCGAAGACAAACTGGTAGTGATAGCCCTTGGCGGCAAGCACGCGGGCCATGTCTTCGTTGGCAACGACCCAGTCGTGCATGTTGTCGCGCAGGGCGTTGGGGTTGAACAGGTCGCGGTCGCCCACTTCCATCCACAGGCGGATGGGCTTACGTGGACTGTCGGGGATCAGGTGCTCGTGGAACTCCCATGCGCCGTGCGGCGTGGCGGGGTTCGAAGGCCACTGCTGGTTGACGTAGGTGCCGGAGTAGGTGAGCACGCGGTGATACCACTCGGGGTGATACCAGGCCATGATCAGCGCGCAGGAGCCGCCGGAGCTGCCGCCCATGGTGGCGCGGCCGTCGGGGTCGTGGGTGAGCTTGACGTGATACCGCGATTCGACCAGCGGCAGCACCTCGGTCTCGACGAACTCGGCGTAGCGGCCGGACAGGGTGTCGTACTCCAGGCCGCGCTCGCTGCCCTGCGCGTCGCCGCTGCCGTTGCCGATGGAGATGGCGATCATCACCGGAACCTTGTGCTCGGCGATCAGATTGTCGAGGACAGTAAAAAGCAGCCGGTCAGGGCCGTCCGCGCCGACGATGAAAGGCGCCGCGGTGCCGGGAACGTACTGCGCCGGCACGTAGACGGCAACATGGCGCGTGTAGGGCGCGGGATGGCTGGTGGTGACGATGAGCCTGGCGGGATCGTTGGGGTCGGGCGTGCCGAAGGTACCGGGGTCGCGCGCAATGCCGGGATAAAGCTTGCTGTCAGCCGAGCCCATGGTGAACTCGTAGACCGTGCCTTGGGGCACGTCGTCGTGTTCCACAGCCCCCGGCGCAGGATTGTGCGTAGGGCCGAGGATGAAGTTGCCGTCGGCAGCGGGCGAAGGGTTTTCGCCGTCGGGCAGTTCTTTGGCGGCGACAAAGCCGGGCGTGTGCGGATCGCGCGTGGGCGGAGTGGGGCGCGGCGAATGGGTTGGGGTTATCGCGGTTTGTGCGACGGCCACCATGGTGGCAAGGGAAACAGCAGAACTAGCCAAAGCAATGAAACGCGCCAGCAAAGATTTTTTATACATGACTGACCCCCTATGGATACCACAGCCAGAATTTTCCCTCATCCACCTCGTGCCGGTGCGAAAATAGGCCGGGCTGAGATTGGTGCTTTTCCACCCTTCGGCCGCGGCGGCGGAAACGCACAGGATAGGGTGCCCCTTTTCGCGCTGATCCCTATTCCCTGTTCCCTGCCCTTTTCACGCCACCGTAAGCACCAGCTTGCCAAAGTGACTGCCTTCTTCCATGCGCTCCAGGACTTCGCGCGCCTGGGTCCAGTGGAACTCTTCGCCGACGGGGCGCAGCTCGGCAAGCGTGATGGCGCGATTCATCTCGATGAAGTCGCGGCGCGAGCCCACGTAGATGCCCTGGATGTGCGCGACCTTGTGGAGGATGAGCGGAATGGGAAACATCTCCGCAGCGCCGGTGAGCACGCCCACCTGCACAATGGTGCCGCCGGGGCGGATGGCGCGCAGCGAACGGCCCAGCGTGCCCATGCCGCCCACCTCAACCACTAGATCGACACCCTCGCCGCCGGTCTGTTCCATGGCCCAGCGCTCCCAGTCGGGATCGTCGCGGTAGTTGTGGCCGGCGTCCAGGCCCATCTCGGCGGCGCGTTCGAGCTTTTCGTGGCTGCTCGACGTGCCGATGACCCGGGCGCCGCGCAGCTTGGCGAACTGCAGTGCAAAGATGGAGACGCCGCCGGTGCCTTGAATCAGCACGGTCGAGCCGGGCTTGACGTCGCCGGCGGAGAGCGCGTTCCAGGCCGTAACGGCGGCGCAGGGCAGCGTGGCCGCCTCCTGAAAGCTGAGGTGGTCAGGGATGCACACCAGGCCCGTCTCCTTGAGGACGACATAGTCGGCCAGCATGCCGTCGATGTCGCCGCCGAGCGCGCCTTTCATCCTAGCCGCGGTCAGCGGGCCGTCCTGCCAATTCTGCATAAAGATGCCCGCCACGCGGTCGCCCGGCTTGAACGCGGTAACGCCCGCGCCCACGGCCACCACTTCGCCCGCGCCGTCCGAACAGGGAATGCGCGGCAGGGCCAGCTTGGGGTTGTAGAACCCCTTGATCATCAGCAGGTCGCGAAAATTGTAGGAAACGGCGCGCACGCCCACCAGCACTTCTCCGGGTCCCGGCGCGGGCGTGGGACGCTCGACAAACTCAAGGGAATCAATGCCAAATGCAGAAATCTGCCATGCACGCATCGGTCAATACTCCGTTTTTCTTGCAAACTCCGTTATTTTCTGGTGAAACCCGCCTCAATCCGTGGGATAGATGGAGCCAATTTGCACATAAAATGAAGATATGGCTCGTGGTTGGGAAAGTAAATCGGTGGAGGAGCAGATGGCAAATGCATTGGGCGATGCGGGCACGGACCTGACGAACGACGACCAGAGGCGTGTAGCGGCGCAGGAGCGTGCTGCTCGCGAGCGCCAGCGGCAGTCGCTGAACTTGCAGCGCGAAAACATCCTGTCGCAGCGGACGTCGAATCCCGCCCGGCGCGCAGCGCTGGAAGCGGCCCTGGCCCAGGTGGAAGCGCAGATCGCAGCTATCGGCTGAGACATTTTCCCGAAGCCTCGTTTTCTCCGCCGTGCGGATCACGCCTCGCGGTGTGCCAGTAGTGTGTTGGCCTGGTTCACTGCGCGGGACGAGACACGCGCAATACTTACGTGTGCCGGGCGCGTAACGGCCCAGTGAATCACAAAGAGCAGTGGATATGCGCATGGTGTCTGTCGTTCTCCCCATGCATGGAAGCCCGTCTACGGCATCACAACTTAAATTCGGCCACGGCGCTGCGCCATGCGGTACTGGCCGACGGCCCAGTCTTCATCACCGCGACCGAGTTGCTGCGCCTCAGAGAAGATCTGCGCCATGGTATCAGCCAAGCTGAGCCGCGTGTTGCGGCTGGCCGCGGCCTCGCGCAGCAGGCGCAGATCTTTCGCACCCAGGTCGACGGTGGCGCCCACCTGCTCCGGCGGATGCAGAATCACATTGGCATAGGCCGCATAAAACGGCGACTGGAAGAGCGCACTGTTGACGGCCTCAAAGAAAAGCTCAGGATCGATGCCCTGCCCTTCCGCGAAAACAAAAGCCTCGCTCAAGCCATGGGTCATGGCGCTGATGAGAAAGTTGCCGCCGAGCTTGACGGCGTGGGCCATGCGCGGCTCCGCGCCAACGACCGAGATGCCGCGCGACATGGGTTCCAGGATCGGGCGCGCACGTTCGACGGCAGCATCGGCGCCGGCGGCGACGATCCACAAACGACCGTCGGCGGCAACATTGGGACGGCCGAAGACCGGCGCTGCGACAAAGTCGATGCCGCGCCGCGCGTGCTCTGCCGTGAGCCGCTCGCTCAGCGCCACGCTGATGGTGCTGCACGAGATGTGAAGCGTGCCGGGCTCGAGCGCGTCCATCAACCCGTTGGCGCCAAACAGCACCTCCTCATGCGCCGCATCATCGAAGAGCATGGTGATCACCGCATCGGCGCCCAGTTCGGCCTCGGCCGGCGTGCCTGCGGCGATTGCGCCTTCGCGGATCACCGGTTCCGTGCGCCCCTCGGTCCGGTTCCATACCGACAATTCGTGGCCCGCAGCGATCAGGCGCAACGCCATGGGAACTCCCATCTTGCCGAGCCCTAAAAAGCCAATTTTCATCCTGCCGTCCCCTCCAGTTCAGCTTAATTGAAGGCGCGGCTAGTGTCCTATAACTGAAGTCCGCAACATAAATACTGCTGTCATCCTGAGCGATGTTTGGCCGGTTTTCGGCCAAACAGAGTCAAAGGTCGAAGATCCGCCGTGGCGGGACCTGCGGTTCGGGACTTCAACTTACGCTATGAACTGCAGTTACAGGACACTGGATTGAATCCTGGGAAATAAGGCATCTTTCTCCTTGCGCGTTTTGTCCGCTAAGGATGGGATGGCACTCCCCTAACGCCGGGGCTTCGGCTTGAGATTGAGCGCCACGGCGGCGCGGATGAGATCCTTCAAGGCCGCCTCATCGACCTTGTCGCCTTCGTGGATGTCGATGGCGCGCCTGGCATTCCCGTCGAGGCTGGAGTTGAACAGACCGGAAGGGTCCTTCAACGCTGCCCCCTTGGCAAAGGTCATCTTGACGACGTTCTTGTACGTCTCTCCCGTGCAGACGATGCCGCCGTGAGACCAGACGGGAGTGCCCGGCGATGTCGGCTTGGCCCACTTCCACTCTTCGACGATCTCAGGATCTGCCTCGTGCACGATTGCGCGCACTTTCGCGAGCGTCTTCCCGCGCCAGTCTCCAAGTTCGTTGATCTTCGCGTCGATGCATGTGGAAGCAGGTTCCACCGGAGCGGCGAAGCCGGCGACCAGTCCCTCGGAAGTCTTCGTCTTATTTGAAGTCTTCATCCCGCACTTCCGCCGAGCACCCGCTCCAGACCGTCGAAGAAGCGCTGCCAACCGTATTTTGCACCCTTATACGCTGCCTGGTGATCGGGGCCGAAGCCGGACTGCTCCATGCGAACGTGGGTGCCATCCTCCGCCGGAGTTAACGTCCAGAGCACAACGAAGTCGGCTCCCAGGGAGCTCCAGCTATAGGAGAGCCGTTTTAAGTGATCGACGATCAGCACCTCGCAGTCGATCACACCATCCCAGTTCGGCACGGGTTCAGACCGGAATTGAAACTTCCGCCCGACCACTGGCTCGAAGTCATTGTTCATCAGCCATTGCGTGAGAAGCGGACTCTCGGTGAGCGCGCGCCACACTTTTTCTGGCGGATGCGGAAATACTCTCTCGATCACAAGAGTACGGGTACCCTCTGCTGGATTGCTCCCTGAATCGTTCATGGGTCCATCCTTTCCAAAAGAACTTCAAGACGGTCAAACCGGTCACGCCAGAATGCGCCATAGTGACGCAGCCAGTCCACCATCGGCGTCAGCGCATCGGGCTGCGCGCGATAGTGGGTTTCGCGTCCCTCGCGGCGATGCCGTACCAGCTTTGCCCGTTTCAGCACGGTCAGGTGCTTGGAGACCGCAGGCTGGGACACACCTGCATAGCCAGTCAATGCGTGGACGGTCTGTTCGCCATGCCGGGCCAGCTCCTCGAAGATGGCCCGGCGCGTCGGATCGGCGAGAGCCCGGAAGACGTAATTGGTCCCGAGATTGGTTTTATCCGGCGTCATAGAGAAACCATAACCATATGGTTATGGTTTGTCAAGACAGATAGAAAGTAATTTCCCACCTGCTTCACGACCTTGCAAGGAATCAACTTCTTCGATTGCGCCGCAGGCAGAGACACGAGGGGGAGAGATAGATCGGAAATGAGCTTGCTCAACTCGGCATGGGATACTCCGGCTCTCACGGAACTTAAACAAGTCACTCAATGCGGCCATTTTATGGCTTTCATTGGCCAATACTGGTTGGAATGACAAATCCATATAGAGCGCAAATCTGCCATCGCGCATGATCTGCGCGCGGTTGCAATGCATTTCTCTGCAATAAAAATTGATTCTTGCGAGACATTTAGACTGGAATCTATGACGATTTGGAAGGTGATTGTTCTGGCCATCATTCAGGGGCTGGCCGAGCTGCTCCCTGTCTCGAGCTCGGCGCATGTCGTGGTTGCCGAAAAACTGATGGGCCTTGACCCCTCTTCGCCTGAGATGACGCTGTTGCTGGTGATGCTGCACACCGGCACCATGTTTGCCGTGCTGGTTTACTTCTGGAAGACATGGAAGCAAGTCTACTTTTCAAGCCGCGATGCGTTCCGGCGGTTTGCGATTCTGGCGATCTGGGCCACGCTGCTCACCGGCATCGTGGGCGAGCTGCTCAAAAAACTCATCGAGAAGACGCTGTTTCGCGGCGCTGCGAAAGCCGAGATCGAGCTGCTCTTCAGTCATCTCGAGTGGATTGCGCCCGCGCTGGCTGCGGTCGGCGTGCTGATTATCGTTGCGGGATTCGCAGAGAGGAGCCGGGAGAGCCGAGCAGTTGTGCCACTACGCGGAAATGGCGAGGGCACGCTGACTCTCAAGCAGGCCGGATGGATGGGACTGGTGCAGGGTCTGGCGCTGCCCTTTCGCGGATTCTCGCGCTCGGGCTCGACGATCTCAACCGGCATGCTGACGGGCGCAGCCAAGGCTCCGGCCGAGCGGTTCAGCTTTGCGCTGGCCGTGGTACTTACGCCGCCGGTGGTTGCCATGGAAGCTATGCGTCTGATCAATGCATCGCATGCGGCATCGCACACGGCGGTTGCGGCGGGCGCGCCTATCGATCTGCACGCGGCGCTGCTCATCTGCCTGCTAGGCGCGGTCTTCGCGTTCCTGGCCGGACTGGCCGCGCTCAAGTGGCTGAGCAGTTGGCTGGAGTCGGGGCGCTGGCACTGGTTCGGCGTCTACTGTCTGGTGGCCTCGGGCGTGGTGTTCTATCTGCACGCGCGCGGCTTCTGAGTTCCGGACCGGCTCACATCTTTTGCAACAGGATGGTTCCCTGCTCAGCGCCATCGATCATGCCGCGCAAAATCACCTTCTGGCCGATAGCAGTCATGGTGAGAATGAGCGCATCATGCGCCGCTGGATCGGCGCGCACGAGATGCGGGGCAGGCGCGCCGTCCAGCAGGAGTTCCGTTCCTTCAACCCCTGCAACTTTGCCGTTGACCGGAACAAAACGTACGCGATACTGCGTGGCTTCCTTGATCTTCGCCGTAAGATCGACTTCGAATCTGTGATCTTTCCACTCGCCTGCGGAGTCGGCAGCCCACACGCGCGCGGGCGCATCCCAGGTGGCAGGGGGCATTACGCCGGTGTTGAATGCCGCCAGACGCCGGATCTGCGCTTCACCTATCGACTCCGTTGCATTGAGCCGCAGCGCGTGGAACTCGCCGGGCGCTACGGGAACAATGCGCTTGTGACCGATCGACGATCCCGTGTAGAGCGCAGTCCATCCGTTTGCGGCAAGACCTTCGATGCGGAAGCTGAGCACGCGCTGACCATAGCGGCAGTCTTCTTCGAGAATCACGTGGTCGACGTGCGCGAGCTGGGCAAGTTGCAGCTCAACGCGCGGGCCGGAGCCGCGGGTTTCTGCGATGGGCTTGCTGAAGCGGCGGCGAATCTCGTCGCCGAACTCGCGCGCGCGGGCAAAGTCCTCGTCGGGCATGTGGCCGCGGCGGTTGGCGGGAATGTTCAGGAGCAACTGCGCACCACGGCCAACAGAACGGTAGTAGACCTCGAGCAGTTGATCGAGCGTCATGAGATTGCGGACGTTGGTTGTGCTCCAGAACCAGTTGGGCCGGCGGATGGAGACGTCGCACTCGACGGGGATCCACGCATCGCCGCTGGGGTCGCCGTGCATGGAAGTCGAGACGCCGCTGCGTGCGTCGGCCTTCGATTCGGCGTCCCACAGTGGATACGGCGCGAAGCCGTTCTCGTTGCCCACCCAGCGGATGGTCGCATCGGGGCCCTGGAAGATGGCGGCATGCGGCGCGTATTTGCGTACCAGGTCAGAGGTAGGTACGACGCTCGATCCGTCAAACCACACCTCGATCATCTGGCCGTAACGCGTGAGTACTTCCGTGAGCTGCTCGCGGTACATTGCGTTGTACGCGGGCTGGCGCGCGGGGTCCTTGCACATCCCGCCAAGGCCGGCGCCGAAGTAGTCGTCGCGCGGCGAGAGATAGACGCCGAGGCGCAGCCCGCGCTTGCGGCAGGATACGGAGAGATCGGCTAGCACGTCGCCGCGGCCGTTTTTCCAGGGCGTGTGGGCGATGGAGTACTTCGTGGTCTGCGTCTGCCACATGCAGAACCCGCCCTGGTGCTTGGCGACAAAGACGATGTAACGCGCGCCCAGGTTCACGGCGCAGTCGGCCCAGTTGTCGGTGTCGATGTCGGGATGGATGGCGCTCAGCGGCGTGGAGAGATCGTCACCCTCCTTGTCCTGCCAGGTGTTGGGCGCGAAATGTACGAACATGCCGATCTCGAGGTCCTGCCAGGAAAGCTGGTCGGCGGTGGGGATGGCGCGGGGCAAAGACTGCGCTAATGCGATCTTTGGCAGAGAGAAAGCTGCGGCCGTTGCGGCGGCGCTGGCGAGAAATGCGCGGCGGTTGACTTTGTGTGCGGGCATGTAGATGAGTCTATCGTTTGTGCCTTCCCACCCTAGCTGTATCCGTCGCGGCGGATGCGGCTAGGACGGGGCACCCTCATTCGCGCGAAAGACAAGATGCGTTAGTTAGGAATTCCCGTAACTTCCGCGGCGGCCAGCTTGCACGCGCTGCACTGGCACATGCGGCGCAGATATTCCCACGAATAAATCCCGCCGGAGTGGCCGTCCTGCCAGTTGAACTGGATGGCGTAGCGGCCCACGGCGTGGGCGCTGGCGGGCTTGGGCGGCGGCACGTACATGGGCAACAGCGTTGCGGACTTCGGCTTGGCCTCGCCGGGTTTGCGGTCTTCCAGGGTGCGCTGCTCCACGCAGGTAGCGCAGGGGCAGGCCTCGCGCAGCCACGGAAAGGTCCACGCGCTTTTGTGGCCATCAGCCCAGTCGATCTCCAGCCCCTTGCCTTCGCTGATAAGCACGCGCACCTTTTGTGGCGTGACGGCTTCGCGTGACAGCGAGCGATTCTCCGGGCTGGTATGGGCTTCCTCGTTTTTGCTAACGAAGCGGATGCCTTCGTGGCTCATGGTTCTATTTTAGCTGCCAGCAGTCCGTGATCCGTTGATCGCTTCTGCGGCGCCAGCAGCGGAGCGCCGACAATGGATCACCGATAACGGATCACTGTCTCCAGAAGAACCACGCCGCCATCGAGAGACCGATGGCGACGACCAGGCCACGCAGGACAGGCTGCGGAACGCGGCGGGCCATGCTGGCCGAAGCGTAGCCGCCAATCGCCGCGGCGAACATGGCGGCCAGGCAGAAGCGCCACACCACCTGGCCGTCGGCGATAAAGATCACAAACGCGATGCCGTTGGCCAGCGTATTCGCGACAACCTTGAGCGCGTTGATGGCGTGGATGTCCTCGTAGCCGAAGAGCGCCAGCAGGGTCATGAAGAGAAAGCCAGCGCCGGCGCCGAAGTAGCCCACGTAAAAGCTGACCATGGCTGCGGCAAAGAAGAGCGGCAGGCGGCGCGGCACGGCGGCCGTGGCTTTTTCGCGCCGCGCGGTTTTCAGGCGCTCAAGCCCGCGTGAGACCGGGCCGCTGATGGCAAAGGTGCAGGCCGCGCCCAGCAGCAGCCAGGGCACCAGGTGCAGGAAGGTCTTTTGCGGCGTGATGAGCAGCACGACGGCACCGACTGTGCCACCGAGCAGACCGGCGAGCGCCATGAGCATGGCCGAGCTGCGATTGCGGCGCACATCGTCCCAATACGCGGCCACAGAGGTCAACTGGCCGGGCCAGATGGCTACCGTGTTGGTGGCGTTGGCCTGCACGGGCAGCATGTTCATGCCCAGCAGTGCGGGAAACGAGAGAAACGAGCCGCCGCCGGCCACGGCGTTCAGCACGCCAGCCAGGAACGCGGCCACAACGAGCCATATCCATTGCCAGGCGATGGGAAAAGACAGACCGGAAAGGTGAGTCATGCGGGTTTTATTGTAGAGTGCCGGCGGCGAGGGCAGATCGTGATGCGGGCAAGGCGCACCGCGGCGCAGATTTCGCTGTCGCTTTCAAAATCGGGCAGGTTATTCTTTTGCCCTGCTTCCACACCGTTTTTTGCCTGCGGTGGAACTGTTTAGTGTTCTCTTCCCCCCTGTCCTCATACAACTTGATGCCCAGGCTCCTCCAAGCGGCACAGGAGTGCGGACAGGAGGACGACATTACCGTGCTGACCCTGACCCGGCTGGCCGTCAGCCTGGATACAGGCCCGGAACCGGCTGGAGCAGCCGTTCCGGCGACAGCTTGAGCACAATCCGGTTCCACAAAGCCAGAAAATCTTTATCATAGTCTATTGAAAATAAATATCTTACATAATTATTTATAATATTAGTATTGAACACTCATATTTTATGAATCGTTTATGCTACAGTTCCATCAGATCGATTGAGCGGTCGGGACTCGCCTCCCGACACCCATCCAATCTTTTGCAAATACATCAGGAGGAAAGACAGTTATGGCAATCACTCGTTGGGACCCCTTCCGTGAAGTTGTTGCTCTGCAAAACCGTGTCAACTCCCTGTTCCGCGACTTCAACGAGGGCGCGGACAGCCCGCTGACGACCGCCAGCTTCGTTCCCGCCGTCGATATCTATGAGGACAGCCAGAAGGTCGTTTTGAAGCTCGAAGTTCCAGGCGTCGAAGAGAAAGACCTGGATGTGCGCGTCGAAAACCACACGCTGACCGTCAAGGGCGAGCGCAAGTTCGAGAAGGAAGAGAAGGAAGAGAACTTCCATCGCATCGAGCGCCGCTATGGCAGCTTCTATCGTGCCTTTACGCTGCCTTCTACTGTGGACACGGAGAACGTGGGTGCCAGCTACAACGCCGGCGTGCTGAAGCTCGAGCTCAAGAAGAAGCCCGAGGCGCAGCCGAAGCAGATCAAGGTGAACGTTGCCGCCTAAAGGCAGCAACGAGGGAATAGGGATTAGGGAACAGGGAACAGCATGAGCGCTGCAGACATACGAATCATGCCGGGGTGCTTGCTGACCCTGCAGAAACGGGTGGCAGCTCCATGCTGCCCGTTTTTTCTATCCCCTATTTCCTATTTCCTATTCCCTTTTGCAAGAATCTAAGTAACAGCAGAGGCAATCATCCATGGCGATTCGTTGGGACAAATTTACGGTCAAGTCGCAGCAGGCGATCCAGCAGGCGCAGGCGCGCGCAACCGAGCTCGGCAACGCCGAGCTGCAGCCGGTGCATCTGCTGCTGGCGCTCATCGAGGACCGCGAGGGCGTGATCCCCGCCGTGCTCGAAAAGATCGGTGTGCCCACCGAGCGGCTGGAGAGCAATCTGCACCAGATCGAGGAGCGGCTGCCGCGCGTAGCCGGAGCGGCCAGCCAGCCGGGCATGAGCCAGGCGCTGAATAAAGTGCTGGAGCAGGCATTCAAAGAGGCGGCCAACTTCAAGGACGAGTACGTTTCCACCGAGCACCTGCTGCTGGGCGTGGCGCGCCTGAAGAGCGATCCCGCGCACGACGCGCTGCTGGAGCTGGGCGCGACCCATGAGGCGATTCTGAAGGCGCTGACCGCGGTGCGTGGATCGCAGCGCGTCACCGACCAGAATCCCGAGGGCAAGTTCCAGGCGCTTGAAAAATACGCGAAGGACCTTACCGATCTTGCCCGGCGCGGCAAGCTCGACCCGGTCATCGGCCGCGACGAAGAGATTCGCCGCGTAGTGCAGGTGCTGAGCCGGCGCACCAAGAACAATCCCGTGCTCATCGGCGAGCCCGGCGTAGGCAAAACCGCTATCGTCGAAGGCCTGGCCCGGCGCATCGTCTCCGGCGACGTGCCGGAGAACCTGCGCGACAGGCGCGTCATCTCGCTCGACCTGGGCTCGATGCTGGCCGGCGCCAAGTATCGCGGCGAATTCGAAGACCGCCTGAAGGCTGTGCTCAAAGAAATTGAAGAGTCGAACGGCGAGATCGTCCTGTTTATCGACGAGCTGCACACGCTGGTGGGCGCGGGCGCTGCGGAAGGCGCCATCGACGCCAGCAACATGCTCAAGCCGGCGCTGGCGCGCGGTGAGCTGCGGGCCATTGGCGCAACCACGCTGAACGAGTACCGCAAGTACATCGAAAAGGATGCTGCGCTCGAGCGCCGCTTCCAGATCGTCTACGTGGGCGAGCCGAACGTCGAAGACACCATCGCCATCCTGCGCGGCCTGAAGGATCGCTACGAGCAGCACCATAACGTGCGCATCAAGGACGCGGCGATTGTGGCCGCGGCCACGCTGTCGCATCGCTACATCAGCGACCGCTTTTTGCCGGACAAGGCCATCGACCTAGTCGACGAAGCCGCCGCATCGCTGGCCATCCAGATCGGCTCCGTGCCCACCGAGATCGACCAGTTGGAGCGCGAGGCTACGTCGCTTGAGATCGAGCGCGCGGCTTTGAAGCGCGAGACCGACCAGAGCAGTCGCGAACGGCTGGAAGAAGTGGAGCGCGAGATCGCCACGCTGCGCGAGCAGATTACCGCCCTGCGTGCGCGCTGGACGAAGGAGCGCGAGGCCATCAGCCGCATCGGCGAGCTGAAGAAGAAGATCGAAGCGCTGCGCTTCGAAGCCGAAGAGCAGACCCGCAAGGGCCAGCTCGACCGCGCCGCGCAGATTCAATACGGCGAGCTGCCAAAGCTCGAAGCAGAGTTGAAGCAGTTGAGCGATTCGCAGGATCGGGCGCAGGACGGCCAGTCGGGAACCGCGCGCATGTTGAAGGAAGAGGTAGACGAGGAAGACATTGCCAAGATCGTGAGCAAGTGGACCGGCATCCCGGTGTCGCGCATGCTCGAGGGCGAAGTGAAAAAGCTGGTGCAGATGGAAGACCGGCTGCGCGAGCGCGTGGTGGGACAGGATGCCGCGCTCTCCGTGGTTGCCAACGCCATTCGCCGCTCGCGCGCCGGATTGAGCGATCCCAAGCGGCCGATCGGTTCCTTTATTTTCCTGGGACCGACGGGCGTGGGCAAGACCGAGACCGCACGCGCTCTCGCCGAGTTCCTTTTCGACGACGAGCAGGCCATGGTGCGCATCGACATGAGCGAGTACATGGAGAAGCACGCCGTGGCGCGGCTCATCGGCGCGCCGCCGGGATACGTAGGCTACGACGAAGGCGGCCAGTTGACCGAGGCCGTGCGGCGCAGGCCCTACGCGGTGATCCTCTTCGACGAGATCGAGAAGGCCCATCCGGATGTCTTCAACGTACTGCTGCAGGTGATGGACGACGGGCGTCTGACCGACTCGAAGGGACGCACGGTGGACTTCAAGAACACGGTGCTCATCATGACCTCGAACCTGGGCGCGGCCTTGCTCTCAGGCGAGGCGCTCAAGACGGAACATGATTTTGACATGGCGCGCGAATCGGTGATGCGCGTGCTGCGCGAGCACTTCCGTCCGGAGTTTCTCAACCGTGTAGACGACATCGTGATCTACCGTCCGCTCTCGAGCGCGCAGTTGAGCCAGATCCTCGATCTGCGCCTAGCAGAGGTGAGCAGGCTGCTCGAAGACCGGCAGATCTCGCTCGAATTGACGGAATCGGCGCGGCAACTGATCCTCAAGGTCGGCTCCGATGCCGCCTACGGTGCGCGGCCGCTCAAGCGCGCATTGCAGCGCATGGTGCAGGACCCGCTGGCAATGAAGATTCTCGACGGCGAAATCCTGCATGGCTCGCACGTCCGCATCGACGCCGACCGCAAGTCCAACCACCTGGTCTTCGAGCCGATGGGGCGGGAAGCGATGGCGTAAGGACTAGCCGGCCAGGCAATCGCGCCTTCGGCGCAATAAATAAAGAGCTGGACGAACAACCCAGCTCTTTCTATTGGCACAAGTTCATAATGGTTGTCAGGAATCACTCCGGCTCACGATTCCTGTTGGCGACAAGCAAAAGTTGTCTTTGTATTCCGGAAGAATCTCGGCTATCAGATCGATTTGCCCAGACATAATGTCGTGGTTTTTTGTTTCAGGAGGATACCGGTAAAAGCGCACATCGGAAATAGACTTTGGAAAGATGGAAACCCGACGTTCAGGTTCACCCTCGTCAGCATTAGGGAGAATCACAATTGCCAACCAATCGAAACTGCTGTCCTTGATGTCGTACTCAACACAGGAATCTCTCCCACGCTTAAATGTTCGTGACTTCACTGAAATTTTCTGCGGAGCCTGGTCCCCTTGAGAAAATGCAGCAACATCAAAGCCGGGCCAGTTATCGGGCATCTTCACAGCGGGAACACCTGCCAGCATCAGTTCAGCTACGATTAGCATTTCGCACGCGTCGCCCATCTGCTTGGTTGTATAAGATTGCTGTTTCATATCGACAGGCTAGCAGAAGGTGTCATCCTGAGCGAAGTCCCGCGCAGTCCGCCGTGGCGGAATCTGCGGTTGCTTTTCCATCGCCTGCAGTTGCAGCTACACGTCCATCCGCTCCGCCGCCCGTTTGAAATCGGCAGGTTCTACATCGTACCAATCCCGGCTCAGATCGATCCACCCGGGATTTGTCTTCTCGATCAAGGCAATCTTCTTCTCCCGCTTCCAACCCTTCAGTTGCTTCTCGCGGTCGATCGCCGTTGCTACATCTTGATGATTCTCAAACCATACGCGGCGGGCGCAGTTGTATTTCGTTGTGAATCCTTCATGTTCCCGCCATTTATGCTCGAAGACGCGCTTGCGCAGGTCGCCGGTGATGCCGATGTACAACGTATGGCTGCGGCTGGCCATGATGTACGTGGAGTAGCTGCCTTCGTGCATTGAGGTGATGATAGCGCGCGAGAAGTGATCTGCACGCGTGTGGAAAAGCAGCCGCAGATCCTTCGACTCGTCGCCGCGGCGACTCGCTCAGGATGACAAGCCAAAATTGTGCCGAAACCACGAACCGCCATCTACTGCCGCAGCTCCACCAGCGTTGCCCCCATGCCGCCTTCGTTTTGCGGAGCTTCTTCAATACCAGCCACGTGCGGATGGCCCTTGAGGAACTCGCGCACGCCGCGACGCAGAATGCCGGCGCCGTGACCGTGGATCACGCGCACCCGCGGCAGGCCGGCTAAAAATGCGCGGTCAAGATATTTTTCAAGCTCCTCTGTGGCTTCGTCCACAGTGCGGCCGATGAGGTTGATCTCCATGCGCATGTCGTCGGTGCTGGCGCTGGTCACGGAGACGTGCACGTTCTTCTGCTGGCGCGCGGCGGCGAGAGGGTTGGCCACGGCACTCGTTTGCGGCTGGGCCGATTTCACTATCTCCGCGATTTCATCGCGCTTGACGCGCATCTTGATCGGTCCGAGCGCCACTTCAAAGAGGTCCTTGTCCACTTCGCGCTGCACCACGGCAATCTTGTTCATGGACTTGATACGCACCTGGTCGCCAGGCGAGATGTGCTTCAACACATGCGGCTGCGCATTCGCATCCCCTTCATCTGCGCCTGTGCGGTGGGCAACAACCGTTTGGTTGAAGCTCTCCTGGAACTCGCGGCGCAGGCGGTTGATGCGGCGCTCGGCCTCTTTTGACAGTTTTTGTTGTGCGGCACGATCTTCAATGGCGCGCACGTTCTCGCGCATCTGGAACTCGAAGTCCTTGAGCAGCGAGGCCAGTTTGCTTTCCAGCGCGCGCACGCGGTTGCGCATCTCCACGTCGCCCTCACGGGCCAGCTTGGCGCGCTGCTGGTTGAGCGCGTATTGTTGCTCGCGCGCCGCCTTGCGCTCGGCTTCAAGCTGCGCAAGCTCATCGTGCAGCTTGTCGAGAAAACGCGCAATGTCTGCCTGTTGCGAGCCCAAGCGCTCGCGCGCAGCGGCGATGATGGCGCGATTGAGTCCCAGCCGCTCCGCGGTCTGAATGCCAGCCGACGCGCCGGGCACGCCGAGGCGCAGTTGATAGTTGGGCACGAGCGTCTTTTCATCCACGCCGGCCGCAGCGTTGCGCACGCCGGGCGTGTTAGCCGCGTAAACCTTGAGCGCATTAAAATGCGTGGCGATCAGCGACCACGCACCAGCCCTAAGAAAATGGTCAGCCATGGCCACGCCCAAGGCCGAGCCTTCTTCCGGATCAGTAAAGGAACCCAGCTCGTCAAGCAATAACAAGGCACGAGGACCGGAGAGGCGCGTAAGGCGGTCCAGGTTTGCTATGTGCGCGGAAAATGTGGAGAGCGCGGCTTCGATCGACTGGGCATCGCCGATGTCCGCAAGAAATGCGGTGAAGAACGGGAAGCTCGCAGCGCCTGCGGGAATGGGAATGCCGGCTTGCGCCATCATGGCCAGCAGCGCGGTAGTCTTGAGCGCAACGGTTTTGCCGCCGGTGTTGGGGCCGCTGATGATGAGCTGGCGTTCTTCGGCGGTGAGCTCAAGAACCAGCGGAACAATCTGGCCTGCTGTTGCACGAAGACGCTTTTCAAGCAGCGGATGGCGAGCGTTCTCAAGATGCAGCCGATCCGGCGTCAGTTGCGGTGCCATGCAGTCGTAATCACGGGAGAAGCGTGCGCGGGCCTGCAGACTGTCTACCAACGCGAGCACGCGCGCACCGTCCACGAGCGGCTGCGCGTATGCGCCCACCTGCCGCGTGAGCGCGACAAAGATGCGGTGAATCTCGGCCTGCTCTTCTTCAAGGAGGCGGACGAGCTCGTTGCTCTGCTCGATGGTTTCGAGCGGCTCCACGTAGACGGTCTGGCCCGACGAGCTTGCGCCGTGAATGACGCCGGAGACGCGCCGCTTGAGCTCCGCGCGCACCGGGATCACGAAGCGCTCGCCGCGGATGGTAATGAGATCGTCCCGCGTGGAGCCGTCGCTGGAGAGCTTGCGCAGCGCGGAACGCAGGCTCTCTTCGATAAGCCGCTGCTGGCGCTCCTGCTCGCGGCGAATGCGGCTAAGCTCAGGCGAAGCGTCATCGGCCAGCGTTCCGTCGGGTTGAATCTTTCTCTCGATGGATTCCGTGAGCGGGCGCAGGTTCATCGTAAGCTGCGCGGAGAGTTCCATCAGGCCCGCCAGTTTGTCGGCCACGTGCACGGGAGGCTCGCGCAGCAGCACCTGCCAGGCGGCCACATCGTTGGCCAGGCGCGCGATGGCCTGCAACTCCCCGGCTTCAAGCGCGGCGTCGGGAATTCTGGCCTTCGCGGCGAGCTGCGTGGGATCGAAGAGGCCGCCCAGCGGGATGGAAACCTGCTCGGCGAGCAGCAGGCGTAGTTCTGTGGTAAGGCCATGCTGGCGCGCGATCCATTCTTCATCGGTGGAGGGCGTAAGCGCAAGGATCGCTTCGCGGCCCACGGAGGACGAGGCAAAACCGGCCACAAGCGTGAGAAGCTGCTCCCACTCGAGAGCGGCAAGGTCAGCGTGCGCGACGGGCGACGGGATGGGATCGACCAACGGCATCTTCAGGAACTATGGTAGCGTTCCAAGGATGGTTGGGGCTATTGCGTCGCGATGGCGCGGCGCTTGGGGTTGAGCGCCAGTGCTTTGAAACGCAGAGGTGGATGTCGATCAACTGGTCGTGGAGCCGGACGCAGGCGCGCTGGTGGGCGTGGACGAAACGTCGGTCTCGGTCTTTGCGGGAGCCTTGGTTTCGGGCTTCGAGGAGTCGGCTGAAGACGAGCTGCTCTTCGGCGCGTAGTCGTTCACATACCAGCCGGCACCCTTGAACTGCAGGCCCGGTGCGGTAAGCAGGCGCTCAACGGCGCCGCCGCACTTGGGACACACCTTTTCCGGTTCGGCGCTGAAACTCTGGATTTTTTCAAAATGATGGCCGCATTGAGTGCAGCGGTACGGATAGAGCGGCAAGGTCGTTTACCCCTTCGCGCAGATTGCTTCCCTCTCTCTATTTTACCGGGAAGGCGGCAAAATTTCACGAGCTTCCACCGCCTTTCCCACTGCGCCGGATCAGGGTCTCAATGCACGCGAACGGGTACCGACGCGCTCACATTTTCCCAGGCGAGCGTAAGCGTGCCTTTCCCGCCGCCATCATCGGTGAGCGTGTACTTCAAATCTTCCACCATGCTGGGTGGCATGGACATGGTCATCTCGGTTTTGCCCAGGTCCTGCGAGCCGTCGTACTTCAAGCCCCACTCGCCGGTTTGCTTGTTCACGATGAACACCCAGCTCGAAGGATCAGAGATGTCGACGAAGAGCGTGTAGGTGCCGGCGGGCACTTCGAGGTCACCGATGGTCAGGTCGGCGTCCGTCTTGAGCGTGGTGGCGGCGTTGGCCCCGGCGCGCCACACGGGATAATGCGGATCGTGGCTGATGAGGCCGTCCTTGGTAAAGATGTGGCCTTCACGGCCGCGCACGCGTGGCGAACTATAGGTGATGGTGATGGACTTGCCGCCGATGGTGGCTGACTCCGTGGCCGGCGGGCTGGCAGGAGGCTTTTGCTGCGCAAGCAGAGTGACGGCGCCCAGCAGAAGACCCGTACAGGCGAGCAGACGTTTCATGGCGATTTTTCCTCCGCGCAGAGGCCGTGTCCGAAACAGGGCCGGCCCCAACGCGATGATTGTCGCACCGCGCACCGAGTTACGGCAAAATCAGGGTTACCGTGCCCTAACCATCTACTCTGGTTTTGCCGCAGGGGAAATCGATGTGACGAACTGGTATGATTCGTCGCAAGGACGAGGTAGATCAGTGAGTCCAGAATCAGGTACGCCGGGAGCGCGATTTCGCGCGGCGCTGGCGGAAGAAAAACCGCTGCAGATAGCAGGCACCATCAATGCCTACACGGCGCGGCTGGCTGCGGCGGCGGGATTTCGCGCGCTCTATCTCTCGGGCGGCGGCGTAGCGGCCAACTCGCTCGGGCTGCCGGACCTGGGCATCAGCACCATGGAAGACGTGCTGATCGACGCGCGGCGCATTACGGATGCGACGCCGCTGCCGCTGCTCGTGGATATCGACACGGGCTGGGGCGGTGCGTTCAATATTGCGCGCACCATCCGATCCATGATCAAGGCAGGCGCGGCGGCCGTGCACATCGAAGACCAGGTGAGCACCAAGCGTTGCGGGCACAGGCCGGGCAAAGAACTGGTAGCTGCGGACGAGATGGTGGACCGCATCAATGCCGCCGTGGATGCGCGCACGGATGCGTCGTTCGTGATTATGGCGCGCACTGATGCGCTGGCCAATGAAGGGCTGAGCGCGGCCATTGAGCGCGCGCAGGCTTACGTGGCCGCGGGCGCGGACATGATCTTTGCTGAAGCGGTGACGAAGCTCGACATGTATACGGAGTTTCGCAAGGTCGCAGGCGTGCCGATCCTGGCCAACATCACGGAGTTCGGCAAGACGCCGCTGTTCACGCGCGAGGAGCTTGCCGGCGCGGGCGTGGATATTGTTCTTTACTGCTGCGCCGCCTATCGCGCCATGAATGCAGCGGCGCTGCGAGTGTATGAGACGATTCGCGCCGAGGGAACGCAGGGCCGGCTGATCGACGCGATGCAGACACGCGAAGATCTCTACCGCTATCTCGACTACCACGCATACGAGCGCAAGCTCGACGAGCTCTTTGCGAAAGTCAAAGAGACAACATAGGCAGCTTCGCTGTCTATCCGGTGATTTCCATGACGACTGAACAGGCCATCTCATCGACCTCCACGTTCAAGCCCAAAAAATCCGTAACGCTTTCAGGCACGCCTGCAGGCAACACGGCTATCTGCACGATAGGCCAGAGCGGCAACGACCTGCACTATCGCGGCTACGACATTATTGACCTGGCTGCGCACTGCGAGTTTGAAGAGGTGGCGTATCTGCTGGTGCACGGCAAGCTGCCAGATGCAGCAGAACTTGCCGCCTACAAAGCATGTCTGCGCAGTCTGCGCGGATTGCCGGCAGAGGTGAAGCAGGCTCTCGAACTGTTGCCGGCTACGGCGCATCCCATGGACGTGTTGCGCACGGGCGTCTCGGTGCTTGGCTGCTTGCGCGCGGAAGACACGAGCCACGGCGATGCAGGCGCGCGCGACCTTGCCGATGCGCTGCTCGCCTCGCTGCCGTCGATGCTGGTTTACTGGCACCAGTTTGCGCGCAATGGAGGCAAGCGCATCGACGAAACAGCAGGCGGAGACTCGATCGCGGAACATTTTCTGCATCTGCTGCATGGCAAAGCACCCAGCGCCGCGTGGATTCAAGCCATGCAGGTCTCGTTGATTCTCTACGCGGAGCACGAGTTCAATGCATCCACGTTTGCTTCGCGCGTAATTGCCGGCACCGGTTCCGATCTTTACTCGTGCATCACCGGCGCGATTGGCGCGCTGAAAGGGTTCAAGCACGGCGGCGCGAACGAGGTCGCGCTGGAGATCCAACTGCGCTACACGAGTCCCGATGAAGCCGAGGCCGATATCCGGCGGCGCGTGGAAAGTCGTGAGGTGATCATCGGATTTGGGCATCCGGTGTATACCATCGCTGATCCGCGCAGCGACATCATCAAGGCGCAGGCGCGCGCGCTGGCCACGAACGACGAGGGGCGACAGCTTTACGCGGTTGCCGAGCGCATCGAAACCACGATGCAGGCAACCAAGCGGATGTTTCCCAATCTCGACTGGTTTTCGGCGGTTGCGTATCACCTGATGGGTATCCCCATCAATCTGTTCACGCCGCTGTTTGTGATGGCGCGGACGGCCGGGTGGAGCGCGCATGTGATCGAGCAGCGGCAGGACGGCAAGATCATCCGGCCGTCAGCAAATTACGTGGGACCGGAGAATCTGAAGTTCGTGCCGATTGCGGAGCGGGGATAATATTTTCCAATCTGCATCCATCCCAGGTTAGGCACAAAATACGCGCCGAACCTGGGGCACCCAAGTTGTGGTCGAATTAGAGGAGATTGCGTGTCGCAGCACATCAGCAATGTGCGTCCTGCACCGGACAAGGTTCTCACCGACATTGCCGACTACGCGCTGGGCTACGAGATCGCCAGCGAGCTGGCTTACACAACGGCGCAACACTGCCTGATGGACACGTTGGGCTGCGGCCTCGAAGCGCTCGAGTATCCGGCGTGCACCAAATTGCTCGGCCCCATTGTGCCTGGCACGGTTGTGCCCAACGGTGCGCGCGTACCCGGTACGGATTTCGTACTCGATCCCGTACAGGCTGCGTTCAATATTGGCGCAATGATCCGCTGGCTCGACTTCAACGACACGTGGCTCGCCGCGGAGTGGGGACACCCATCGGACAACCTCGGCGGCATTCTCGCCGTGGCCGACTGGCTCTCGCGCAGTTCGATCGCGCACGGTGGGCAGTCCATGCGCATGAAAGATGTGCTGACGGCGATGATCAAGGCGCATGAGATTCAAGGATGCATCGCGCTCGAAAATTCATTCAACAAAGTTGGACTGGATCACGTGGTGCTGGTCAAGGTCGCGTCCACTGCTGTTGCGAGTGGACTGCTCGGACTTACGCGCGAGCAGACGATCAACGCGCTCTCGCTCGCGTGGGTCGACGGCCAGAGCCTGCGCACCTATCGCCACGCGCCCAACACCGGCTCGCGCAAGAGCTGGGCCGCGGGTGACGCCACCAGCCGCGCCGTGCGCTTGGCGCTGATGACGCGCGCCGGCGAGATGGGCTACCCCTCGGCGCTGACGGCGAAGACGTGGGGCTTTTACGATGTCTCGTTCCGTGGCAATGCGTTCAAGTTCCAACGGCCGTATGGCTCTTACGTAATGGAGAACGTGCTGTTCAAGATCAGCTTTCCAGCTGAGTTTCATGCGCAGACGGCCGTGGAAGCGGCGATGAAGCTGCGCGTGAAGATGGTTCAGCAAAATCTCTCGTCCGAGACCATTCAAAAAATCACCATCCGTACGCACGAGGCCTGCCTGCGCATCATTGACAAGCAGGGACCGCTGGCCAATCCCGCCGACCGCGACCACTGCATTCAATACATGATTGCGATCCCACTGCTGTTCGGGCGGTTGACTGCAGCGGATTATGAAGACGATGTTGCCGCCGATGCGCGCATCGACGCGCTGCGCGCCAAGGTGGAGTGCGTGGAAGAGCCGGCATTCACCGCCGACTATCACGATCCTGAAAAGCGTTCTATCGCCAGCGCGCTGCGCATCGAGTTCAACGATGGCACAGTGCTTGAGGAGACGGTCGAATATCCCATCGGCCATCGGCGGCGGCGCGCAGAAGGGATTCCGCTGCTGGTGGAGAAGTTCAGGGCAAATCTGCGCCGGCGCTTCAACGAAGAACAGCAGCAGCGCATTCTGGAAGCGTCGCTCGATCGCAGCCGGCTGGAGCAGATGCCAGTGCATGAGTATGTCGATCTCTACGTGATCTAACACAAACAGAGCCTGGCGCAACGTTATTCTGGTTTGCCTCCGCAGCAATTATTCCGCTGCAACCGGCTCCCGGTGCACTATATTGGTGCCACGAGTACATCGATTCTCGGGGGCTTTGTGGCGACATTTCGTTTTCGTTTATTTTTGTGTATTTTTCTTGGTTGCCTTGGCATGGCGCGGGCGCAGCGGCCAGCCAACGCCAACGCGTATTACGTGCAGTTGCGCGACCTGCTGCCTGGCAGCGAGGTCATCACCGTCAAGAATCTTGCGATCAAGCGCGACGCAGCCGTCTTTACATTCCGCAGCGGCAGCTTTGCGTTCTACGGCGAGGTAAACGGCAAGGTGACGGGTGCGGTGTTCCGCGGTGACGGCCATCTGCATGTGACTCCGGCAAACACCGAGGAGCGGCACAATCTTTCCATCCTGGCGCACAGCGAAGAGTTCGACGAAGACTTCGACCAGGCGGTGCTGCGCTTCACAGATGGAACCGCCGCCGAGTTGCGTAACGCCTCGGCCGGCGCCGGCTCAGCCGACCACGCCTTTGCCAGCGCCGCACAAGAGCTGAACAGCTTTATGCGCAACAAGCTGCAGGACAACATCGACCTGCGCCTGCTGGAAGACGTGTTGAGCCCCGCTCCCGGGGGGTTCTTCTTTGCAGCAATGCACGGCCACAAGAACGGACACCTGTTTTTCACCATCGATCCCTATGGCCTGCCCGATGTGCAGCCGGAGGAACTGGCGCTGATGAGCTGGAACGACTGGGGGCCGGAGTTCCTGACGGCGTCGAACCTGAGCACAGACGCCACGCGGGGCGCGCGCCGCAAGCACTACAACGTGGACCACGAAGAGCTGGACACGACGATTGAGAAGTCTGGATTTCTTACCGGGCTGGCCACCGTTCATGTCATCGCCATGCAGGATGGCGTAGCGATTGTGCCGCTCGATCTCTACCCCACGCTGCGCGTGAGCAAGGTGGAAACCGACCAGGGCGTAGCGCTCGACTATGTGCAGGAAGACAAGGACCACGATGCAGACTTTGGCGTGGTACTCGCACAGCCGCTCAAGAAAGGCGATTCGGTAACGCTGCGCATCGCTTACGGCGGCAAGGATGTCGTGCGCAATGAGGGCAACTCGAACTACTACCCGATCGCGCGGGAAAGCTGGTATCCGAATGCCTCGGAGGGATTCGGCGACTACGCAACTTACCAGATGAAGTTTCACGTTCCCAAAGGTCTCACGCTTATCGCCACCGGAACCAAGGTGAACGAGACGACCGAAGGCAAAGTGACGACCACCGAGTGGAAGGCCGATGTGCCGCTGCCGGTGGTGGGCTTCAACCTTGGCGAGTTCGTCACCAAGGAAGCTATTGTGCCCAACAAGCTGGGCGATAACCTGACCGTGGATGCATACGCCAACACGCAACCGCCGGACATGTTCAACGCCGTGGCCAATGCGATCAACAACGCTCCCATTACCGGCAACTCCGACGACGCGCCGGTCGGCTCGGTGGGCAAGATCAATACTGCCGGCATGCTGCCCGTGGAGCTGAGCCAGAGCGAGGTGGCGGCGCAGATCTACACGCAGTACTTCGGGCCGCTGCCGTTTACACATGTGGCCGTCACGCAGCAGTTCGCCTGCAACTACGGGCAGAGCTGGCCGATGCTGGTGTACCTGCCCATCTGCGGCTTTCTTGACCAGACGCAGCAGCATGTTCTGGGCCTGCATCCCGAAGACATGTACTGGAAGATGGTGACTCCGCACGAAGTGGCGCACCAGTGGTGGGGACACACCGTTGGCTTCCGCAGCTATCGTGACCAGTGGATGAGCGAGGGGTTCGCCGACGAGTCGGCGTCGATCTTTCTGCTGCTCACGCGGCCCAAGCCAAACGATTATCTCGACTTCTGGAAAGAAGAGCGCAAGATGCTCACCGAGAAAAATCAGATGGGCTTTCGGCCCATCGACGTGGGACCAGTGACGATGGGCTATCGTCTCAGTACCGAAAAGACCGGCTGGAGCGTGACCCGCGACCTCATCTATCCCAAGGGCGCCTACATTCTGCACATGGTGCAGATGATGATGTGGGACCCGCGCGAAGGCGACAGGCGTTTTATGGAGACGATGCACGACTTCGTAAATACCTACAAGCTGCAACCCGCCACCACGGAGGACTTCAAAGCCATCGTGGAAAAACACATGAGCCCGATCATGGACATCGAAGGCAATCACAAGATGGACTGGTTCTTCAATGAGTATGTCTACGGCACCGATCTGCCAGCCTATCACTTCGAAAGCCAGGTGACGCCCACGAATAATGGATCGTCGCTTCACTTCAAGCTGATTCAGTCGCAGGTGCCGGCGGATTTCAAGATGGTGGTGCCGCTCTACCTGGAGTTTGCCGACGGCAAGGTGAGCCGGCTGGGAGAGATCAGCATCACCGGAGATCGCACCGTCGAGCAGTCGGTTATGCTGCCCAGGTTTCCATCGCCGGTCAAGCGCGTCTCCATCAACTACTACTATGACGTGCTGAGCACGGATAACTGAGTTGTGGATGCTGAGAAATCGACGTCACAGCACGCGCGGATGGAATGCGGTATACTCCGGTGCAGAATCAATCTATGGAGGGTTCTTACGATGCATTGGCAAGCGATGGGCAAGATTGCATCGGCAGCGGCGCTCACTATCGCAATGATGGCAGTTCCGGCGAAAACTGCGGCTCAGGCCGGCAACGATACGGTGCTGAAAGCCGCGGATGTGCAGAAGATCATTCCGTCGAGCGTGTTCTACGACGGACAGCAGGCGAATACGCAGGCGCGGAACGCGGGCGGCGTGAAGTTTGCCGACGGGTATCTGGTGCTGGCGGTGCTGGTGGATAACGGCGGCTACTCGAGCGGAGTGGCCGCCAAGTACCAGGCCTATTTTGTCGCCGAGGAGCCAATTCAGGTTGGCGGGCAGAGCCTTGCGGCCGGCGTGTACGGCATCGGCTTTGTGGCCGGCGACAAGTTCGTAGTGACCGACGTGGGGGCGCACGATGTGCTGACCGTGAGCTCGTCTACGGACAGCGAGTTGAAACGGCCCACGCCGCTCAGGTTCGCCGCCGATTCGGCAGGAGGGTTCCGCCTTTACTGCGGCCGCCGCTACGTGACGATTACAAAATAAGCACCAGCCCGCCTACTCTTCAGAAAGCGCCTGGCGAATGATCTGCACCACCTTGAGCCGCTTGAAGAACTGCTCTAGGGTTACGCAGATTTCTTCACCTTCATGCTCACCCACAGTCCGGCGGCGGCGACAGCCATCTTCACTTTGCCACAAACGGGACCGAGCAATTACGCCCCGAATTTGACCGGGAAGTCAAGGGGTAAGCAGTTCTGCCATCCTCTTCGAAGAGCACAACGCAAAAGCGCGGACCCTTGGGTCCGCACTTCATAATTTACCCAGTTGAGATCGGCACTTACACCTTTGCCAGCACCGGTTTACCTAGCCGCTCGGCTATCATCTCGTGCGCGTGGGCGAAAAACTCGTCCTTCGCGATCTTGCCCATATCCACTTCGGCCAGGATCGCCTTCTGCGCCTGGTACTCGCGGTTGACGATGCCAGCCTTCGATTGCAGCATGCGCCATGCCTTGCGGCGCTCCACGCAGAACATCACCAACTGGCGCGACAAAGCGCGGTACTCGGTCCTGCCGTTCTCTTCCCACTGGATGTACACGCCAAAATCCGGAATGTACGCCCGGTGCTGCGGGTTCAGGTAGTAGCGGTAAACCACGTCCTGCTGCGTGATGCGCACCAGCATGTTCTCGAGCGGGATCATCCTGGCCGCCTGCTCCGGCTTGATCTTGCGCAGGTGGTTGCGGAAGCGGGCTTCGGTGGTGCACCAGTGGGCCACGGTGTAGCGCGCGGTTCCACCGTCTTTCCCTTTGGACTCGTACCAATCCAGATCAATGGAGGGATTGCCCTTGATGTCGAGAGCTTCCTGGTAGCTCTCGCCCTTGCGCGGGTCAAATACAAATTCGGGGACACCACGAGAATCGCGGACGCGCTGCGCCTGGTGCAGGGCCATGTCGTCGGCCACGCCG
Source organism: Acidobacteriaceae bacterium (assembly GCA_030038195.1). Classification (GTDB taxonomy): domain Bacteria; phylum Acidobacteriota; class Terriglobia; order Terriglobales; family Acidobacteriaceae; genus Telmatobacter. Next base: position 6,448 of record JASHPJ010000109.1, on the reverse strand, counting down.
TGCTCCGGTTGGCAGGTAGTGAAGGCCTGCAGGAACATGGTGCCGCGATATTCCAGCCCATCCAGGATGGCGCGGTACAGTTTCGGCGCGTTGGCCATGGAAACCTGCGCGACGAACGGCGAGCCGTGGCCGGCAAGGAAGGTCTCGGCGACGGTCTTCTTCTCGGTGTTCTTGCCCTGCGTAGCGACGCCGAAGACGTTCATGTCGTTGCCGCCGAGCATGGGGGTCGAGTCGGAGTTCTGGCCGCCGGTGTTCGAGTAGACCTGCGTGTCGAGCATGACGGCTTTCACGTTGGGCCGGTTCTGCAGGATCACCTTGGACATGTTCTGGTAGCCGATGTCGCCCATGCCGCCATCGCCACCCACGACCCAGACCTTGGGCAGCTCGACGATCTCCTGGTCGGTCATCAGCGCATCGGTGAAGTGCGTAAAGTGGTAGTACTCTTCCTCGCTCACGCCCTTGCCCTCGCGGGTGAGGAGGATGTCGGCCAGGCGCTCAGGGATGACCGAGCGGCGGGCGTGGTCCACGATGAAGCTCTCGCCCATGAGCCAGCCCACGGTAATGCCGTCCTGGAAGAGCGAGTTCATCCACGGATACGGATGGGGGTTGTTGGGCGAGGTCGAGCCGTAGACGGTGTTGCAGCCGGTATGCGCGGCCATGGCCATCACGCTCATGCCGTTGGCCAGGCGGCCGTCCACAGGCTGCAGGTTCTTGTGGTTGAAGGCCTCGGTCAGCAGCACCGCGACGATGGCTTCAACGAGCTGCGCATCGCTGATCGCGCCGTGTTCGGCTTCATACGCGGCGATGCGCTTCCTGGTGTCCTTGTCGTCCTCGCCGCCCAGGCCCATCACCATGTGCTGGATGCTCTGGCGCAGCAATGCGTACTCGGCGGGGTTGCTCACCTTGAGAGCAGCCAGCCTGGCCACGCCGGTCTTTTCGAGCTCGCCGGCCTTGGCGACGAAACGATCGCTCTTGGCGTGGAAGACGGGGCGCATATACGCCTCAGTCACCGCGGTGATGGAGCGCAGCACGCTCTTTTCGCCGCAGCCCGCACAGGCGCCGTCGCCAGCCACGAGCGCGTCGTAGTTGGTGCGGACCATCAGCATGTTGCGCAGCGTGGCGGTCTTTGAGTCGGCGGGGTTGGCGTTGTTGTAGAGGCCGAGGTACTTCTGCGAAGTATCCGGCAGCAGGTTGAGGAAGGCGGTGCCGGTTTCGTGCTCGGCGTTCACCTCTTCGGTCTCCTGCACCATCTTGAGCGCCTGGTGGTCGCCGCAGGCGGTGACGCAGGCCGCACAGCCCTTGCAGAGATCGCTCACAAAGATGGAGAAGATGCCGCCCGAGCCCGGCGTCTTGCGCTCCGGCGAAGAGAAGATGGCGTTGACCTTCTGATAGGCCATGGGCACCTTCTCAAGAATGTTGAAGAACTGCTCCTTCGCTTCGGCCGAGAAGCCGTCCACCGACTCGGTGACTTCGCGGAGGATTGTCAGCAGCGGCGTGCCGGCCTTCATCTCGGAGAGCATGCGCGCGCGGGTGAGCTTCTCGATCTCCGGCAGCTTGTCGAGCATCTTGCGGCGCTCGGCCTGGTTGGAGACGTAGCGCGTCACCGCGGTGCCGAGCAGCGTGCTCAGATCCTGTGAGCAGTTGGGCAGCGCGGTGTCCGGGCAGACCGAGATGCACTCCATGCACTGGGTGCAGTTCTCGGGAATGTAGAGCGGCGTTTCGCGGCGCGCGACGTACTTCGATGCGGTGTCGCCGGTGGCCGCGGCGATAACGCCCATGGCGGAAAGCGGCGTGGCCGGCTGGTTGTAACCGTAGTTCGAGCGGAACTCCGCGTCAAACGCGGCAATCGAAGAGATCGGCGTGCGCAGTCCCTGGCCTTCGGGCGTGGGAATCGAGCGGCACCCGCCGGAGCGGCAGCCGCTGTCAGCACCCACAGTGGCGAACTCGGGCTCAACTTCGAGAATCGGCAGCAGCGCCTGGCCGCGCAGGCTGGAGTGGTCGGCCGCAGCAAGCTCGCCGATCTTGATCTCCTTCACGCGCTCGAAGCCCTGAATCATGACTTCCATGTTCGACTGCACCACGGCGTCGCCCTGCTTGCCGAACTTCTTCACGTACTGCTTGTAAACGACCTCGCGGAACTGCTCCTGCGTAATACCGAACTCTTCAAGCAGATTGCTGACTGCGAAAAAGCCGCCCAGGAAGGCGTTGCCCTGCATACGGAGCTGCAGGTCGGCACGATCGGTGGCCTTGCGCGCAATGTCAAAGCCGGGCAGCGTGAAGACGCGAATCTTTTTCTCGATGATCTGCTTGCGTGCCCAGAGGGGCAGGTTCTCCCAGGCGCGCTCGCCGTCCACGTCGGACTCCCACAGCAGGCTGCCGCCCTCCTGCATGCCGTCGAGCGGGTTGGTGTGCGTAAATGCCTTGGGATCGCAGCAGAGCACGCAGGTGACGTGGCGCAGGTCGCAGTTCACGCGAATGCGCTCCTTGGCCGCGACCATGAAATAGCTGGTGGGCGCACCCTTTTTTTCCGAGCCGTATTTCGGATTGGCGCTGACGTGAATCACTTCCTTGGGATTGCCCAGATCGTCCTTCAGGCCGTCGCGCTCGTAGAGCAGATCGTTCAGGTCACCGAGGATGGCGCCCAGGTTCTTGCCGGTGGTGATGGCACCCCAGCCGCCGATGGAGTGAAAGCGCACAGCGACTGCGCCCTCGGGCAGCAGCGACGGAGTCTCGTCGGCAATCACCGCATAGGGGTGGTTGATGCCCAGCACGAAGAAGTTCGCGCCGTCTGACGCTTTCTTACCATCGGTGCGCGCGCGGCCGGCGGTGGCGTACTCAAATGCGCCGATAATGTGCTCGGGGCGGAAGTCGCGCGAGCCCAGTCCGTAGCTGCCGCTGAAGAAACGCGGCACTTCCTCGAGCGTGATGGAGGGCAGACCGGCGACGCCCTGCACGGCCTTTGAAACGGCGGTGCGAATGTCGCGGCCAAGCGGGTTGTCGCCGGCCAAAGCCTCGTCGGTGCGCTCGAGAATGATGACGTTCTTCTTGCCCTTGATGGCGGTCACCATCGCAGCCTCAGGGAAGGGGCGAATGACATTGACGTGGATGGAGCCCACGCTTGCGCCGCGCGTGGCGCGCAGATAATCGACCGCGGCCTCGATGTTTTCGGCCGCCGAGCCGAGCGAGATGAAGACCGTCTCGGCGTCGTCGGTCTTGTACCGCGAGAGCAGACCGTAGTGGCGGCCGGTAAGCTCGCCGAACTTCTTGTAGGCCTCTTCCAGGAATCCGAGAATGGGCTCGGCGAAGTTGTTGCGCCGCGCCACCACGCCCTGCATGTAGTGTTCCTGGTTCTGCACCGGCCCCAGCAGGACGGGGTTGGTGAGGTCGATCATCTTGGGAACGCGGCGGCGGGTGGGCCCGAAGAGAACGCGCTGCGCCTCGGTGGGGCACTCGATCATGTCGTCAGGCGCGCCGAGATACTCGCGGATCAGCTCGGACTCGTGCTTGTAAAAGGTGCGCTCCAGGTGGCTGGTGAGAAAGCCGTCCATGATGTTCATGCCCGGCGTAAGCGAAAGCTCGGTCACGCGGCGCAGGATAAGCGCCTGGTCGGCGGCCTGCTGCGCGTCCTTGCCGAAGAGCATGATCCAGCCGGTGTCCAGCGCTCCATAAATATCGTCGTGGCCGCAGTGCACGTTGAGCGCATGCTTGGTGAGCGCGCGCGCGCCCACTTCCAGCACCATCGTCGATCCCTTGCCGGGTGCGTGATAGTACTGCTCCACGCCGTACACCACGCCCTGGCCGGAGGTGAAGTTGACCACCCGCTTGCCGCAGACCGAGTGGGCAATGGCGCCTCCCTGCGCCGCGTGCTCGCCTTCGGCTTCAATCGCAATCGTGTTACCGCCGAAGACGTTCAGGTGACCTTCCGCGTATGCCTGCTGAAAGAGCTCGCCGCCTTCGGTAGAAGGCGTGATCGGGTAGAAGACGCCTGCATCGGCAATCCGCGTTTCGGTGTGGTAGGAGACAAGCTGGTTACCGTTCGCGGTGACCCGGATCCCTGGATAACGAGCAGCAGCTTTCATTCAATCCCTCTCAGTCGAGCCTGGTTTCTTGAGCGTTTCAGGAAAGAGCGCATCCGTACTGCAATCAGGAGACGCCGCCGCAGCGAGCGTCTTCGCGTTCCGGATGCAGCATTTCCTCCCACGCTATGATTGCGATCTTTCCGCCGTGCGGGCCGTGATTACGCTCACCTGAGGGGGAAGTCCCGGAGGCCGCGCCGCATGGGAATCCATGCGTGGTTCAGCCCGCGTCTTGCCGGCTTCGCGAGCCGATAAGTGCCGCTTATCGGCGTTTTCCTGCGATTTACAGCCGCGATCAGGGAACAGAAGATCGAACGTAGCTCGATTTTTTCGCTAATCCGGCCCACATATAAGTATGCACCTGCGGAGGGGAGACGGTGTCTCAAAAAGTGGGATCAGAGGAGAGCCAGCAGCGGGCGCAGGGATACACTCGGAACATTGCAATCTCTGCCTGTAATGTCTGCCGATTCTTCACGTTTCGCGCGCTATCCAAGCTTGGAAGGCCGGGCCGTGCTCATCACGGGCGGCGCCACTGGCATCGGCGAGTCGCTGGTCCAGCATTTTGCGCGGCAGGGAGCGCGCGTGGCGTTCTTTGACGTGCAGGACGAGCCCGCTCGCGCGCTGGTTGAAGACCTTACGGCAGAAGGCTGTCCGCAGCCTCTTTATTTCCACTGCAACTTGACCGATCTCGCTGCATTGAAGGCTGTCTTCACGCAGGCTATCGCCACGCTGGGCGCCGCAGACGTGCTGGTAAACAACGCCGCCAACGACCAGCGCCACGCTACGGAAAACGTGACACCGGAGATGTGGGAGAACCTGATGGCCATCAACCTGCGGCCGCAGTTCTTCGCCATCCAGGCGGTGCTGCCGGCGATGAAGGCTGCCGGTTGCGGATCGATCATCAACATGAGCTCGATCTCGTGGATCATTCCCACCACCGGGCTGCCGGTTTATATCGCGGCCAAGGCAGGCATTGTGGGGCTCACGCGCACGCTGGCCCACGAGCTGGGACCCGCAGGCATCCGCGTGAACGCCGTGCTGCCCGGCGCCATCGCCACTGAAAAGCAGAAACGCCTGTGGTACACGCCTGAGGGCGTTGAAAACATTCTCCGCAACCAGGCGCTCAAGCGGCAGCTCGATCCGGATGAAGTGGCGCGGCTGGTGCTCTTTCTGGCCGCCGACGACTCGAGCGCGATCACCAACCAGAGCTACATTGTGGACGCGGGCTGGGTGTAGAGATCCGCTCGGGCTATACTGTTTGCACGCAGGCACGGCGACTCCGATTTTCCGGGGGTAAAAGGCGATGCGGCTCCGAAGCACCAGCCTGAAGTTCCTTGCGCTGTCGCTCGCCGTGCATCTTCTGCTCGCGATGATTCCCTTCTTTTCCCGCATGCAGCCCGAGGTCTCCGTCGCAGCCGTAAATCCGCAATCGGAGTTCAAATACTATCCGGCCGAGCTGCTGATTCGCGGAGGAACGCACGCAGAGTTTACGCGCCAGCCGCCGGGAAGAAAAAGACACGTGAATATTCCGCAAAAAACCTCCGATCTTGCGGTGAACGCGCCGCCTGCACCACCTGCGGGCCGGTCCATCTCTGCGCAGCACAATCCCGTGCCGGGCAACGGACCGGACATGCAGAGCGCAGACCCGGCGTTTCCGGTCTTTTCGCCGCGGCCTGAGGTTGCGGATCGCTCGCTGCTGCCCAGTTCTGAGCAGCAGGTGATTGTGGACGTGAAGGTAAGCGCCAGCGGAGATGTGCTGCAAGCAACCGTGGTCAAAGGCATCGGCAACGCGCTCGACCAGATCGTGCTGGACACGGTGAAGACCTGGCGCTTTCATCCGGCGACGGTGAATGGCAGCCCCGTGCCCACCGAGGCAGAGCTGATCTTCCCCTTCAGCCCGCGCTACGCGGCAGCACCATCTTAGAACCTGTCTTTAAAACTCATCTGTACCAAGCGAGAGCTTTTGTCCAGTCGGGGATTTACTTTGAAAGGACACAGCTCGAAATCGTGCCCTTTCAAAGCATCGAGTCTTCAGACAGATCCCTGGAGAATGACTAGTATCTTGTAACTGAAGTTCATAGCATAGGTTGAGGTCCCGAACCGCAGGTCCTTCGACTCCGTCCGCCGCGGCGGACTTCGCTCAGGATGACAGCAAGTATTATGCTGCGAACTTCAGTTACAGGACACTAGGGCGTATCCACATATAGACTATGCATCTGGGATTTGATTTGTTTGACTTGCGGATATGGCAAGCCGCTATGAGTTGAACGAAGCGCAGTGGCAACGGATCAAGGACACGCTGCCTGGTCGGGTGGAGCACGTAGGGCGGACGGCTGTTGATAACCGTCAGTTCGTCAACGGTGTGCTGTGGG
>JASHPJ010000108.1 GCA_030038195.1 Acidobacteriaceae bacterium | reverse complement strand
GCGCGGTCTTGGCCTCGGCATGCTGCTGCTCATCGGCGTGCGCAGGCGGCGTGGCCTCTTCCGCACATTGGCCATCCTCGCTACGGCTCTTTCACTGGCCGGCCTGGTCAGTTGCGGATCGAGTGGCCCAGGAAGCCACCCGTTGCAAAACTCGACCGTGACCATCACGGCAACCTCCGGCACGCTCTCGCACAGCGTCACCTACACGCTCACCAGCAACTGAGCCCGCCTGCGGCTGTTCGCTGCTTGAGCAGCGGCCGCGTGGTTCTGCGCTCCGGCCCTGGTCCCATCCGGATGGCGTACACTATCCGGGTAAACGCTTTCTGCCAGAGGATCGCCCTATGCTGCTCGAGTCTCTTCGCCGCCAGGTGCTGCACGCCAACCAGGAGATCGCCCGCCGCGGCCTGGCTCCGCATACCTTCGGCAATGCCAGCGGCATCGACCGCGGCGGCAGTGAGCCGCTGGTGGTTATCAAGCCCAGCGGCGTCGACTACACCGCCATGACCCCGGCCGACCTGGTCGTCACCAACCTCGACGGCAAAATCGTGGAAGGCTCGCTCCGCCCATCGAGCGACCTCGACACCCACACCCTCCTCTACCGTGAATTCCCCGAGATCGGCGGCATCGTCCACACCCACTCCGAGTTCGCTACCTCCTGGGCGCAGGCCGGCAGGCCCATCCCCTGCCTCGGCACCACCCACGCCGACTATTTCCACGGCCCCGTCCCGGTTACCGAGCCGCTTACCGCGGAGGAGGTGACTGAGGCCTACGTGCGCAACACCGGCGCCGTCATCGTCCGCCGCTTCCGCTCCGGTAATCTTTCGCCCGTCGCCGTTCCCGGCGTCCTGGTTGCCGGCCACGCCCCCTTTGCCTGGGGAAAAACTCCGGCCGAAGCCGTCGAGCACGCCGACGTCCTTGAGTACATCGCTCGCCTGGCCTTCCGCAGCATCCTGCTGCAGGCGTCTGAATCCGGAATCCCGCCATACGTTTCCGAACACCACTACCTGCGCAAGCACGGCCCCAAAGCTACCTATGGCCAGGCAAAACACGGGTAGCGTGGGCGGCAATCTGCGCCCGCTCCCAAGGTACCCGCCGGCTCAGGACACCCTAACCCGCCTGCCACCAGGCGCCTACCGATTCTTGAAGATTGATTCCTTTCTCTGGAACTAGCATACGCTTTTCTGCATTTCGAATCCTCACCTCGCCTCGTTCCGTTGACTTTTCCGCCAACCGAAAGTCCATATCTCTCGTATACACTGGCAATTGCAGGATTTCGCGCCACTGCGCGCCCGTTCCTTCCCGCGTGGCAACTTACGTGCAACAACGATTTACGATGTAGAAAGATTCCCGTGGAGACAAGCCTCCTCAACCGCGTTCAGGCGACGCTGCTGGCATTGGCAACAGCCGCCCTGTTCGTGTTGGCGATTCTTAACTTCCACGAGGAGCGGCAAACCCCGCAGCCCGACGACGGCATCTGGTGGCACGAGGTGGCTGGCGGTCTCCAGGCCGACAAGGTCCTCCCCAACAGCGCCGGCGAGCGCGCCGGCATCCAGGCAAACGATCTTTTGACCGGGGTCAGCGATGGACCTGCCACAACGGTCACCCCCGTCGTCCGCCTGGCCGACCTGGAGCGCACGCTCTTCCGCACCGGTCCCTACGTGCAGGTCTACTACAGCATCACCCGCGACGGCATCCCGCTCGACACGCCCGTCAAGGTCATCCCCGACGCCGCCGACCACAGCCTCCAGCTTGGCTTGCGCGTCATTGGCCTCATCTACCTGGTCATCGGCTTTTACGTGCTCTTCCGCCGCTGGGGCGCGCCGCGGGCCACGCATTTTTATCTTTTCTGCCTGGTTTCGTTCGCGCTCTATGCGCTCAAATATACCGGCGCGTTCGACGCCCTCGACTGGACCGTCTTCTGGGCCAACGTCATCGCCGAAGCCCTGCAGCCCGCGCTCTTCCTGCACTTCGCACTCGGCTTCCCCGAAGAGCCGCTCAAGAATCTGCGCCGCCGCTCGCTGCTGCCGCTGGTATATGCGCCGGGCGCGGGGCTCTTTGCATTGTGGCTCTGGGCCATTTCGACGCGCGAAGCAACCAAGCTGCTTCTCGACCGGCTCAATCAAACCGCGACTGCGTATGACGCGGCCTTTTATGTGCTGGCAGCGCTCTTGTTCCTGCGCAGCTATCGCCGCGCTGACTCGCCGCTGCTGCGCCAGCAGTTGAAGTGGGTCACACGCGGAACCCTGCTGGCCGTGGCCCCGTTCACGATCTACGCCATCTTCTTCCTCTCTGGACTGCGCCTGCCCGGCCTGCTGGAAGATCTGGCCGGCCTTTCGCAGATCTTTCTGCCGCTCACCTTCAGTTGGGCCATCGTGCGTTACCGGCTGATGGACACCGACCTGATCTTCAAGCGCGGCGTGGCTTACATGCTGGCCACCGGCCTCATCGTCGGCGGATACTTCGGCATCATCGCGCTCATCTCGGTCGTGGTTCACAACGTCATGCCCGGAACGGTACGCGAATGGGGACTGGTCGTCGCCATCCTGGCGACCGCGGCCCTCTTCGATCCGCTCAAGCGCCGCATCCAGGGATGGGTGGACCGCGCCTTCGACCGCCATCGCTACGACTACCGCAAGGCGCTGGTCGAGTTTGGCCGTGGCCTCAGCTCCGAAACCAACCTGCAGGCGCTACTCCACTCTATCGTGGAGCAGTTGCCGCGCACGCTGCTGGTCGCCCGTGTCGCCATCTTCCTCGCTCCGCCGGAGGGCGGCGGCATGCGCCTGGCTGCTTCGCACGGTCTGCCGCCCGAGGTCAGCGCTGCGCAGGGCTCGCTCGATCTCGGCTTCCTGAACTTCCACCAGCCGCGCAGCCACTCACACATCTTTCTGGAGAACGCGCAACAGGCCCTCCACCTGCCTGAGAGCCAGCAGCGCACCGCCGCGCTCCTCGACCTGAACTACTACCTGCCCTGCCGCGTGGCCGCCGCAGATACACCCAAAGACACGCCCAAAGATACTTCCTACGGCTCTGCCGCCGCCACGCACACCATCGCTGTCATCGGCCTGGGCCGTACTTTAGGCGGCGATTTCCTTTCCAGCGAAGACGTCGAGCTGCTCGAATCCCTGGCCAGCTACATCGGCATCGCGCTGCAGAACGCCAGCCTCTACGCGCAGCTTGAAGAAAAGATCGGCGAGTTCGAGCGGCTCAAGGAGTTCAACGAAAACATCGTCGAATCCATCAACGTCGGCATCCTGGCCATCGATCTCGACGACCGCATTGAAAGCTGGAACGCGCAGATGGAGGCCATGTACGCGTTCAGCCGCGCTGAAGCCCTCGGCCAGGAGCTTCGTTCCGTCTTTCCTCCGGAGTTTGTTGACGCACTCGACGGCTTCCGCAACGAGCAGGGTGTGCACCATCTCTACAAGTTCCCGCTCACCACTCGCGCCGGCGAGCAGCGCACCACCAATATCGCCGTGGCGCCGCTGCTCTCGCGCGACTTCGTCACCGTGGGCCGCATCATCCTGGTGGACGACATTACCGAGCGGGTCACGCTGGAAGCCCAGCTTACGCAAGCGGACAAGCTCAGTTCCATCGGCCTGCTGGCCGCCGGCGTGGCGCACGAGATCAACACTCCGCTCGCGGTCATCTCTTCCTATGCGCAGCTTCTCTCCAAGCAACTGCGCGGCGACGCGCGCCTCGGCCCCGTGCTCGACAAGATCACCCAGCAGAGCTTCCGCGCCGCTGAGATCGCCAACGGCCTGCTCAACTTCTCACGCACCTCCACCACCGAGTTTCGCGACACCAACCTGAACCAGGTCATTCGCGACACGCTCTCGCTGCTCGAGCACCAGTTCAAGACCGCGCAGATCGCGGTCGATCTCGACCTGGCCGAAGAGCTGCCGTCCATCAACGGCAACTCCGGCAAGCTGCAGCAGGTCTTTCTCAACCTGCTGCTCAACGCCAAAGACGCCATGCCCGGCGGCGGGCGCCTGCGCGTAGCCACGCTGGTCAACGGCCACGTAGAAGCCCTGGTCTCCGACTCCGGCAGCGGCATTGCGCCTGAGCATCTGAAGCGTATCTACGACCCTTTCTTCACTACCAAAACCACGCCCAAACCTGGCGAGCGCCGCGGCACGGGGCTCGGTCTTTCCGTTTCCTACGGCATTATTCAGGAGCACGCCGGCAAGATTCACGTCGAGAGCGCTGTTGGCGCCGGCACAACATTCCATCTCGAGTTTCCCCTGCTGAGGAATTCCGTACATGTCTGAGGTTGTACTTCCCTTGAACGCGCCCGTCTCTGCAAATCCATCCAATGGCAACTCGAGCGCAGCCAGTATCCTTGTGATCGACGACGAGGCTGGCATCCGCGAGTCGCTCGAGGTGCTGCTCTCGCTTGAGGGCTACACGGTCGCCATGGCCGCTGAAGGAGCGGAAGGATTGCGGATGATCGAAGTGGACAACTTCGATCTCGTTCTTCTCGATCTCGCTCTGCCGGGCCAGAGCGGCCTGGAGCTGTTGCCCAGGATCAAGGAGCGCCAGCCCGAGCTGCCGGTTATCATGATCACCGCCTACGGTACGGTGGACAACGTCGTGGAAGCCGTGCGCGCCGGCGCGGAAAACTTCGTTCAGAAGCCCTGGGATAACGAAAAGCTGCTCGCCGACATCCGCTCGGCCACTGCGCGCCACAAGGCCGAAGAAGAAAATCTCCAACTCAAGCGCACGCTCAAGCAGCGCTACAACTTCTCCAATATCGTGGGCAAGAGCGAGTCCATGCTGCGCGTCTTCGATCTCATCGCGCAGGTCGCGCCCAGCCGCTCCACGGTTCTGATTCAGGGCGAGAGCGGCACCGGCAAGGAGCTCATCGCCAAGGCCATCCACGCCAACTCGCCGCGCCGCGACAAGTCTTTCGTGCCCATCAACACCGGCGCCATGCCCTCGGAGCTGCTCGAATCCACGCTCTTCGGCCATGTGAAGGGTGCGTTTACTTCGGCCATCGCTTCCAAGAAAGGCCTCTTTGAAGTGGCCAACGGCGGCACGCTCTTCCTGGACGAGATTGCCACCATGGGCCTCGACACGCAGGCCAAGATTCTGCGCGTTCTGCAGGATCGCCGCTTCATGCACCTGGGCGGCGTGCAGGAGATTCAGGTGGACGTGCGCATCATCGCCGCCACCAACGTGGACCTGCGCCAGGCCGTGCGCGAAGGCAAGTTCCGCGAAGACCTCTTCTACCGGCTCAACGTCATCACCGTCGATCTGCCGCCGCTGCGCGCGCGCCGTGAAGACATCCCGCTTCTCGCCCAGCACTTTCTCAACTTCTATGCGACAGAAAACGGCCTGCCCCCGCGCAAGCTCTCGGCTGACGCTTTGCGCGCCCTTGTCGATTACGACTGGCCGGGCAACGTGCGCGAGCTTGAGAACTCTATCGAGCGCGGCGTCGTGCTCTCGTCCAGCCCGATCATCGGCTCCGACCTGCTGCCCGGCCACATCACCGGCCGCAGCTTCCAGGACGCGCTCCTCGACCATAATCCCAATGCGTCGCTCTTTGACATTCTCGAAGTCATTGAGCGCCGCATCATCATCGAGAAGCTCGAGCGCTGCAACTGGAACCAGACCGAAGCCGCCGAGCAGTTCCGCATTCCGCTCTCCACGCTCAACCAGAAGATCAAGCGCCTCAACATCGAAATCCGTAAAAAGGGCCGGGAGTAAACGCGGACAAGCTGGACCAGCCTTGTTATCGAGCGCAACAGAATCAAGACGCGGAAATCCATTTCTTCAAGAACTCCCGCAGCTCCCCCGGCGGCTTCAGCCACACATCCGCTTCTGTCTCGCGCCATGTGCGCCGTACGAGACCACTCAGCCCGTGTCCTTTGAGCGCAACAAATGCGGCCTCATCGGTAAAGTCGTCGCCCAGGTAGGCCGCCGGCATCTTCGCCACACCATCCTGATCCGTCTCGGCAAGAATTGCCTTCACTGCGCCGCCCTTGTCGCGCCCGGCGCGCAGTTCCAGTCCCGACTCGAATTCAAGCAGTTGCAGCCCATCCATCTGTGCCGCCGGCGCAAACAGCTCCCGCGTGCGCCGCTCGATCTCGCGTGCTTTTGTCAGCGCCACGCCGCGCCAGTGCATCACCGCTGCGTTCGGCTTTTCTTCCAGCAACCCGCCCAATGCGTCGCGCCGCAACTGCGCCTTCAATGCATCCAGCTTCTCCTGCACCGCCGGCGCAATCTCCTCCAGCTCCCGCCGCCCATCCGGATAAAGCCGCTCCACGCCGTGCAATCCCCACACCTCGGGCGGTGTCTCGAGTTCGAGCAGCGGCACAACTTCGCCTGCCGGCCGGCCCGTCACCACCACCAGCCGCGTTTTTTCCTGGTTTTGGATGGAGTGCAGCAGCTCGCGGACTCCAGCCCACGGCTTTGTCTTGAACCGGTCCACGCGAAACGGCGCCAGCGTTCCATCGTAGTCCAGCATCAGCAATGCGCCGGCTGCGCCCGCAAAACCGGCAAAAAAATCCCTCAGCTTTTCCGTAGCTTCTTGCGTCAACCCGCGCTCGCTTTCTATGCCGTTCTCTGGCTCGCGATCTCTGCCTCGCTGCCCGCAACCGGCATCGCGCGGCCCGGCTCCATGCTCTCGCCGTCCTCCAGCCGCAGCTCGCGCAGATCGCCCAGCACGCTGGCCGCCCACAGGTAGATATTGTGCTCCATCACCTGGCGCCGCATGCGCTCCATCCTCTGGCGCCGGTCCGAACGGCTCATCTCCAGCCCGCTGTGGATGGCCTCAGCCACTCCGCGGATATCGTACGGATTCACGATCAGCGCGTCGCGCAGCTCCACGGCGGCGCCGGTGAACTTGCTCAGCACCAGCACACCATCCTCGTCGTCGCGTGCAGCTACATACTCCTTGGCCACCAGGTTCATGCCATCGTGCAGTGAGGTTACCAGGCACAGGTCCGCAGCCTGGTACCAGCGCTTCACCTCGTCGTGGCCACACTGCCGCTCGATCAGCACCACCGGCTTCCAGTGTGCCGTCTGGAAGCGCCCGTTGATCCGCTCCACCGTCTCTTCCACCCGCGTGCGCAGGTCTGCATAGCTGGGAATCCGCGTCCGGCTCGGTGCGGCAATCTGCACCATCGTCAACCGTTCGCGGTGCCAGGGATGCTCCTCGAGCAGTTGCTCGATCGCCTCCAGCCGTTCCACAATGCCCTTCGTATAATCCAGCCGGTCCACGCCCAGCGCCAGGCTCTCGGCACGCACGCCAAACTCGGCCAATAGCTGCTGCCGCGCCACAGCGCGTCGCTCTTCCGCTTCGACATCGGCGTCATCCGGCTCAACGCCGGTGCGCGGCACGCCTTCAAAAGCCACGCTCACCGGATACGGACGCACCGCGGTGAAATGCCCGTGCCGCCGCACGGTCATATGTTCGCGGTCGGTGCGCGACTCCAGCACCCGGTCCACCGTATTGAGAAAGTTGTGGCAGTGCATGGGAATGTGGAAGCCGATCAGGTCGGCGCCCAGCAATCCGTCCAGCAGCTCCGCTTGCCACGGGCAAATGCCGAACGCCTCCGGATTCGGCCACGGAATGTGCCAGAAGATTGCCACCCGCGCATCCGGCCGCGCGCGTTTCACCATCCGCGGCAGCAGCGCAAAGTGATAGTCCTGCACGAATACCACTGGCTCCTCGATGCCCTCCATCTCTTCCAGCAGCGCCTGCGCAAACCGCTCGTTCACCTGCTGGTAGCATTCCCAGTCGCCGGCGCGAAAGATGGGCCGCGTGTGCGCAATGTGGCAGAGCGGCCAGAGTCCCTCGTTTGCAAAGCCGTCGTAGTAGCGCGCTTCTTCTTCCGGCGTAAGCCACACCCGCCGCAGCGTGTAGCGCGGATCGTCCGGCGGCACGCGCAACCGGTCGAACTCGTCCACCATCGATTTGTCGGCGTCGCCGCTGCCGCTCGCCACCCATGTGCCGTCGCAGGCGCGCAGCACCGGCTCAATCGCCGTGACCAGCCCGCTGGGCGGCACCACGCACACCGTCTCGCGGCCCTGGCGCACATGCATATACGGCTCGCGATTCGACACCACAAAGATCTTGCTCGAGCCAGCGCGGTTGCGCATATGGACAGCCAGCCGCTCGGCGGTCCACCAGCTTTCGCCGGCCTCGCGCAGCCGCGCTTCCACCGCCGCCGCCGTCCGCGCCTCGATCAGGCTCCTGGCAATCGTCTCCACTTCCCTGGCCAGCGGCGAAAACCAGCTCAGCTCCGCCCCCGCCGGCTTGATGGTCTTCATGCCATGGCCGGTGCGCAGGTGGCGCAGCCGCTCGGTCACGCGCTTGAGCGGACGCAACAGGAACCAGCGCACCATCAGCACCGTGATAGCCACGATCAGCACCACCAGCGCCACCACTCGCCAGAAGCTCCGCTGCCACAGCGCAATTCCTTCCGCGCGGATGTAACCGGCGTCGGCCACGATGGTGACCGCGCCTTCAAGCTGGCTGCCCTTGTGGACAGGAAACGCCTCCTGCATCCAGCGCCACTTGCCGGTGTGCCCGAATGCGCTGACCTCCGTTCCCTTCTCCAGCGCTTTGTCCACCACGTCCTGGCCCAGCGCCGTCATCACTTCCTGCGGCCCGGTGCTGGTCACCATATCGCCATGCGCGTCATAGATCGCCAGCCCCAGGGCGCCTGTCCCGGACTTGAGCAGTTGCGCCAGTCCCGGCAGCGCGCCAGGATCGCCGGTAGCCAGTGCGCCTTCCACGTCCGGCACAATGCTCACGCCCATCCACTTGGTTCGGCGCTCCAGTTCCTGGCGCAATACATGCCGGTGCGCCAGCACGTCAAAGTACGTGGAGGCAGCAGAAACCAGCGTCACGCTGATAATCAAGGCAAGAATCAGCCGTATGCGAAACAGATGCATTGCCGTCTCCTATAGCTGGTTAGATGCACGGAAAGTGCCCGGTGTCCGCCACCTCAGGCCATCAAGTTATCTTACTTGTTTTCAATCGCTTAGCATTGCATTGCCAGACCGGCAGAACGGTCGTTCCACGGTGTGCCTGGCGACCTCTTCGCACCGCTCGCTCGCCAATTGCCGGCGCGCTTCGCTTTCGTCCCCGCTCCCATGCGCTATCCTGTCCTCGGAAGCGGCGCAAATTCCTCAAACTGCAGGCCGGCAACCTACAATGGCGCTTAACACGATCGACCGTACCGCCCGACAACTCGTGCTCACCGTTCAGGACTACTCGATCTTTGCCTGGAATGCCCTGCTCAATTTCTTTCGTCCGCCCATTTACTGGACTGACTTCCTCATGCAGTCCGACATCATCGGTGTCGGATCGCTCTCCATTGTCGTTCTCTCGGGCATCTCCACCGGCGGCGTGCTGGCCCTGCAATCCGCGGCCACGCTCTCGGCCTTTGGAGCCACCGCCGTTACCGGCCAGTTCGTTTCGCTCACCATGATTCGCGAGCTCGGCCCCGTGCTCACCGGCGTCATGGTCTCCGGCCGCAACGCTTCTTCCATGGCCAGCGAGCTCGGCTCCATGGTGGTCACCGAGCAGATTGATGCCATGCGCGCGCTCGGCGTCGATCCGCTGCGCAAGCTGGTCACGCCGCGCATCTTCGCCAGCATTGCCATGCTGTTCTTCCTCACCATCGTGGCCGACGCCTGCGGCATCATCGGCGGCGGCGCCGTCACCGTCTTCATGAACCACCAGAACGGGACGCAGTACTTCAACATGGCGTGGGAGCACCTGCGCGGCCCGGACATCATCCAGGGGCTCATCAAGCCCCTCTTCTTCGGCTACATCCTCGGCTCCATTGGCTGCTTTTACGGGATGAGAACCACGGGAGGCACGCAGGGCGTCGGCCGCTCCACCATTCAGGCCGTCGTCATCTCCTCCGTGCTCATCATCTTCGTCGACTTCCTCATCACCCACGTGCTGCTCACGATATTCACGTGATGGACGTTCCCAGCATCCTGACCGCGCCGGAGCCGCTCCACGAGACGGTGCCCGTTGTCGAGTTGCGTCACGTCGGCATCGCCTTTGACGGCCCGCCGGTGCTGGTCGACGTCTCCTTCACCGTCGCTCCCGGCGAAACCCGTATCCTGCTTGGCCCCGCCGGCGTGGGCAAGAGCGTGCTGCTCAAGCTCATCAACGGCCTGCTCCTGCCCGATGCCGGCAGCGTCCTGCTCTTCGGCGAAGAGATCAACTCCATGACCGAAGAAGAGCTCTTTCCGATCCGCGCGCGCACCGGCATGGTCTTTCAGGAAGGCGCGCTCTTTGACTCGCTCACCGTGCGCGACAACGTCGCCTATCAGCTTATTCAGAACAGCAGGATTCCCGACGAGGAGATCGACGCGCGCGTCCTTGAGGCGCTGCGCTTCGTAGGCCTGGAGCAGACTTTTTTGTCTTATCCGGCGAGCCTCTCCGGTGGTATGCGCCGCCGTGTCGCCATCGCCCGCGCGCTTATCAACAACCCCGAGCTGCTGCTTTACGATTCGCCCACCGGCGGCCTCGATCCCATCACTTCCACCAACATCATCGAGCTCATCGTCAAGCAGCGCGACGTGCACCGCACCCCGTCGCTGCTGGTCACGCACCGCCTCCAGGACGCCTTCACCCTCTGCACCCACCGCTTCGATCCGGAAAAGAACGCCATGACCCCCTTGCCCCGGGGCGTCACCGACCCCAACACCACTTTCCTCATGCTCGACGAAGGCCGCCTCATCTTCAACGGCTCCCTCCACGACCTGCTGCACTCCGCAGACCCGTTCGTGCGCGAGTTTCTGGAGTAAGTTTTCGGCTTCCACCTCGCTGTCCCTCCGTGTGATTCGATCTTTCAACCCCAAAACCCTCCGTGCTAGACTTCCGGTGCACAAGATTCTGCTCGCACCGCGGCCTGTAAATCGTTGTACAAAATCGCTTCACCGCAACATCGTCGCCCGAGCGTTGGAGGGTCCCCATGTCTATATCCTTGTTCAACTCTTCGTCCAGTTCTTCGTCCAGCCCGGCCATCACCCGCCGCGACTTCATCAAGGCCGCCGGGGCCGTCGCGCTCCTGCCGCGCGTCGCCCGCGCCGCAGCCTCCGATCGCATCACGCTCGGCGTCATCGGCTGGGGCATGATGGGACCGGCCAACACCAAGGTCTTTCTCCAGCAGAGCGACTGCCAGGTCGTCGCCGCCTGCGACATCGACAAGGTCAACCTGCAGGCAGCGGTCGATACCATCAATGCACATTACGGCAACCAGGACTGCAAGGCTTATCACGACTACCGCGAGCTGCTGGTCCGCACCGACATCGACGCCGTCATGATCGCCGTCCCTGATCACTGGCACGCGCTCGTCGCCGTCGAGGCCGCCAACCACAAGAAAGACATCTACGGCGAAAAGCCGCTCGCCCGCACCATCCGCGAGCAGCAGGCCATCGTCCGCGCCGTCGAGCAGAACCACGTCATCTGGCAGACCGGCTCCTGGCAGCGCTCCGTTGCACCGTTTCACAAGGCCGCGGAGATTGTCCGCAACGGCCTTATCGGCAACGTGGTCCGTGTTGAAGTCGGTCTTCCCGCCGGCTATCACGACTTCGCCGGCACCGAGCCCGCACTTCTTGCCAGGCTCGCCACGCTGCCCGAAAAAATTACCGATCCCGCGCTCGTCCTTCCCGGCACGCCCGCCTGGAATCTCGCTGTCTCCGATCCTCCGCCGCAGCTCGACTACGAGACGTGGATCGGACCGTCGCGCATGGAGCCTTACATTGAAGCGCGCGTGCACAAGAACTGGCGCTGGAACTACAACACCGGCGGCGGCCAGCTCATGGACTGGATCGGCCATCACGGCGACATCGCCCACTGGGGACTCGGTTTCGACAACACCGGTCCCTCCGAGGTCGAAGGCCAGGGTGAATTTCCCAATGCGACCGCAATCTGGAATACAGCCACGAAATATCACATCGAATGCCTGTATCGCAAAGAGGTCACCGGCTATCCCATCGATGTGCGCATGACCATTGCCGGCGGCTCGCCCGCCATCAACATGGGCGCCAAGTGGATCGGCACCGACGGCTGGGTCTGGGTTGACCGCAGCGGCTTTGACGCCTCCAACCAGGACTGGGTAAAGATGGACGCGCTGCCCGACGACCTGCGCAAGATCAAGCTCTACGAGTCAACCGAGCATCGCCGCAACTTCCTCGACTGCGTCAGGTCGCGCAAGCCCACCATCACGCCGGTCGAAGTGGCACATCACTCCACTATCCCCGGCCATCTCGGCCTCATCTCCATGCTCACGGAACGCAAAGTCCACTGGAACGTAAAAGAGGAGAAGATCGAAGACGACGCGGCAGCCGCCGAGTTGCTTACGCGGCCTTATCGCGCGCCCTACCAATTGGCGTGATTCACCAGCCTGCCAACCCGCCCGCCGCAGCGGGTCCGCCACTCGTGGCCGACGCTGACTTGCTAGTGTCCTGTCTCTGAAGTTCGCAACATAAATACTGCTGTCATCCTGAGCGAGGGTCGCCGCAGTCCGCCGCGGCGGAGAGTCGAAGGTCGAAGATCCGCCGTGGCGGAACCTGCGGCTTGAGATGTCAATTTATGATACGAACTTCTGACGCACCACACTAGCTCGCCGTCGTCATCTGTTAGCCTTGCCAGTGAAGCAGGTAAGTCATGGCCAGTAAATTCCCGGGCTTCGATTTTCTCAGCCTCGACTCCAGCTTCTCTCAGGACGAGCTTCTCGTCCGTCGCACCGCGCGTGAGTTCGTCGACGACCACATCATCCCTATCATCGAATCCTGCTTCCGCCAGGACCGCTTCCCGCGCGAGCTCGTTCCGCTCATGGGTAAGCTTGGCCTCTTCGGAGCCACGCTTCCTGACTACGGCTGCGCCGGCATGTCGAATGTTGAATACGGTCTGGTGATGCAGGAGCTGGAGCGCGGCGACTCCGGCCTGCGCAGCTTTGTCAGCGTGCAGTCGGCCCTGGTCATGTACCCCATCCACACCTTCGGCTCCAGCGAGCAGAAAAACGCCTGGCTGCCCGCGCTGGCGACAGGTGAAAAACTCGGCTGCTTCGGTCTCACCGAGCCCGGCTTCGGATCGAATCCCGGCAGCATGACCACCCGCGCGCGCCGCTCCGGCTCCGAGTTCATCCTCAACGGCGAAAAGATGTGGATCACCTCCGGCTCCATCGCCGATGTCGCCGTCATCTGGGCCAAGCTCGAAGGCGAAGACGCCCCCGACCCCAACGCTGATCCCGGCTCCGGCAGGAGCGTCCGCGGATTCCTCGTTGAAACCGACCGTCCCGGCTTCTCCGCGTGCGACGTACACGGCAAGTGGTCCCTGCGCGCCTCGGTCACCAGCAGCCTCGCGCTGCAGGATGTCCGTGTGCCCGAGTCGAACATGCTCCCCGGCGCCGCCGGCCTCAAGAGCCCGCTCCTGTGCCTCAACCAGGCTCGCTACGGCATCAGTTGGGGAGCCATCGGTGCCGCGATGGCCTGCTACGATGCGGCGCTGAACTACTCCAAGATCAGGAAACAGTTCCATAACCAGCCCATCGCCAGCCATCAGCTTGTGCAGCAAAAGCTCGTATGGATGGCCACGGAAATCTCGAAAGCCCAGTTGCTCTCGCTCCACGTGGGCCGGCTCAAAGACGCAGGCAAAGCCGGCCACCAGCACATCTCCATGGCCAAGCGCAACAACGTGTGGATGGCGCTCGAAACCGCGCGCATGGCCCGCGACCTGTTCGGCGCCAACGGTATCACCGAGGACTACCCCATCATGCGCCACATGATGAACCTCGAATCAGTCAAGACCTACGAGGGCACGCACGACATTCACACGCTCATCCTCGGCCAGTACCTCACCGGCATCGCCGCGTACTGAGCGCTACCGTATCTCCTCCGGCTTCTCAAACGCGTGCGTCATCGTCTCCGGCAGCTTCCACACGTGCGTGCCTTCCTTGTTCGTAAAGTAGAGGCTCGAAGGCGAAGGATCGAGCGGGCTTCCATCGGCCCAAAGCGCGTAGAAATCCGGCTGCGCATTCACCGGCCGCCGCGGATAGCTCTGGTTCAGCTTGCTCCCTTCGGTCACCTGGTGCCGCGCCCACGTCTGTCCCTGGTTGTGACTCGTCCACATCACGATCTCGCCGCCCGTGCCCCACGGAAATGGTCCCGGATCGCTGGTGGCGAACACGCGCCACGTGCCGTCGGGCTCGATATAAAAGCAGCCGTAGTCGTAGTTGTGATCCGTCGTGGTCAGGTCGCGAATCTCCCACGTCTTCCCCGTCCAGCGCGCAGTGCGAAAGATGCGCGGCCCGTTCTTCGGTCCCGGCTCCCATCCATGGGTCGTCAGATACAAAACCACCGGATGCCCTTCGGCGTCGAACTGAACATCTTTGAGGAAAACGAGCAGATGCTCGGCCTGGTAGTCGTGAATCAACGCATCGTTGTGCACGGTCGTCAGCGGCAGCGCCACCACCTTGCCTTCGATGTTCCGCCAGGTGTTGCCCATGTCCGAGGTCTCCAGATAGTAGAGATTCGTGCGCGCATTCAGTCCCAGCGGTGAAGGATGGTAGTTGAAGAACGTCGCCACGCGATTGCCCTGTTGCAGACTGATCTGGTAATGGCCCATGTCGACGTACGCAAGCAACTTCTGGCTGGTCCATGTGTACCCGTCTTTGCTCGTTGACCAGTAGAGCGCGCGCTGGCTGTGATTATGTTCGTAGTGCGTGTGGAGAAACAAAAATCCCTGGCCCGGAATGTACCACGGCTGCGAATAAGAAAAATCCGATTTGAGCACCAGATCAAATGCGCTGATGTCATACGGCTTCCGGCTGCGATGAAGAAAAGACGGGCGCGTGCTGGTGCCATGCGCGCTTGAAAAGATCCAGATGTACCCCTTGTCGTCAATCGTCATCGCCGAGTTGTCGTGCGCGTCGTCGGTCCCTTTGTCCATCAGGATCGTCGGCTTGGGCACCATCCCCGTGGTGTGGTCATAATACGACACCATCTCCAGCAGATGCGTGCGCGAATCCTTCGTCGTTCCGCCATAGACGAAGAACGTCTTGTTCACCTTCTTCACATAGATGGCGATCGGCTCCTGCTGCTGCGGATACGTTCCCAGCCCGCCCGAATACTTCCAGTGATACTCGTCGTGCGTCGCCTGGTTGGGATACCAGATGCCGCGATAGCCGTCGGCCTTGGGCAGTTGATCCGGCTGCGCAACCGCCGCCGCGCACGCCATTGCAAGAAAGAGCAGAGCCAGCTTTGTCAAGCCATCACCTCGGAGTTGGAGTTTCTATCCGCTCGCGCTGTCGCACGAATCATCGGCCCTCAATTGTTCGACTGTCAAATAAATTCGCTCCGCGCGTCCCATCCACGGAGATAGCGAAAACCCGCCGCATGCAATTCGGCCATCGACAATCCCGGCCCGAAGGGGCATAGTCGTAACCATGCGGCCAACCTTCCTGCGTCCCCGCCTTTCCTGCTTCTTTGTTCTCTGCGTAGTTGCCGTCGCTATCGCGCAAGCTCAACAGGCTGCGCCCATCGTGCTCCATGCCGCGCGCCTGCTCGATGTGGCTACCGGCAACATGCTCTCCCCCGGCGAAATTCTCGTCGAAGGCGAGCGCATCCAGGCCGTCGGCACTTCCGTCGATCGTCCGCAGGGGGCGAAGCTCATCGATCTCGGCGACACGACGCTGCTGCCCGGCCTCATCGATGCGCATGTTCATCTCTTCCTGCATCCCGGCGCAGAAGACCTGCAGACCGTTGAGGAGTCCGTGCCGTGGCGCACCATCCTTGCCGAGCAGGCCGCCAAGGCCGACCTCCTGGCCGGCTTCACCGCCGAGCGCGACATGGGCACCGAGGGCGCAGGCTCGGCCGACACCGCCATCCGCAACGCCATCGACGCCGGCATCATCCCTGGTCCGCGCTTGCGCACCAGCGGCAACGCCATCGACATCCTCGGCGGACACGAAGACGCCAACCGCTTCAACCCCGCGCAGCACGCGCTCTCCAACGCCGACTACGCCAACACCGCCGATCAGCTCGTCCAGGTCATTCGCGAACAGCACAAAGAGGGCTCGAGCTTTGTGAAGATCTACGAAACCGGCCCCGATACCATGATCGACGGCGTTCTGCACACGCCCTACCAGTACACGGAGGCACAACTGGCCGCGGCGGTGGAAGAAGCGCACCGGCTGGGCACGGTTGTCGCGGTGCATGACATGGGCGAGCCGGGCACGCTCTATGCGGCCGAGGCCGGCGTCGCGTCGATCGATCACGCCACGCAGCTCAGCGACGAGACCATGCGCCTGATGCGCGAGAAGCACATCCCCGCCGTGCCCACCTTCACCATCTTCGATTACTTCGCGCACCACG
>JASHPJ010000107.1 GCA_030038195.1 Acidobacteriaceae bacterium | reverse complement strand
AGGAAGCGGATGTAATGCGGCACTTCGAACTCCGCGCCCACCTGCGCCGGAGCGGAAGGAATCTCCACGCGCCGCGAGCCGTGCGCTAGCGCCAGCAGATCGCTCACCACCGCAACCGCCGTGGGATGCCCACCCGCGCCGTGGCCGGAAAACACCACGTTGCCGCCGTAGCGTCCACTGACGATCACCATGTTCTCCGTTCCCTGCGACCACGCCAGCGGCGACTGCCGCGACACCAGCATCGGGCCCACCGCCGCAGCCAGGCTTCCACTCACCTGCTGCGCGCGCGCCACTTGGCGGATCGTGCATCCCAGGTCGCGGGCATAGCTGAAGTCCACCGCCGCCACCGCCGTAATCGGCCGGGGCACAATTTCTTCGGGATCGATCTGCACGCGCAGCGCCAGCCGCATCAGGATCGCCAGCTTGGCCCGCGCATCGAAGCCGCCCACGTCCTCGGTCGGATCGGCCTCGGCATAACCGCGGGCCTGCGCATCGGCCAGCACCGTTGCATACTCCGCGCCAGCTTCCATGCGGCTCAGGATGAAGTTACACGTGCCGTTCAGTATGCCTTCAATGCGCTCGATCCGGTCCCCGGCCAGTCCCTGCTCCAGCCCCGGAATCACCGGAATTCCGCCGGCCACCGCCGCGCCATACTTCAGGTGTCCACCCTTGGCCGCGGCCAGCCGCTCCAGGCCGATGCCGTGAAACGCAATGAGCTTCTTGTTCGCCGTCACCACGCTCTTGCCGGCTTCCAGCGCGCGGCGCACCCAGTCCCCGGCCGGCTCCAGTCCGCCGGCCAGCTCGACAATCACATCGGCATCCGACGCCAGCACCGCATCGGCGTCTTCACTCCACACCACGTCCGGCGGCGTCCAGTCCACGCGCTTGCGGGCCACGCCGCGGTTGAATACATGCGTAAGCTCGAGTCCCTGCGGCTTTGACTCGGCAAGAATGCGCGCCACCGAACTGCCGACCGTTCCAAAACCGAAGATAGCAATGCGCAGTGGACGCTTGAAAGGCGTAGACGTGGGACCGTTCGCTTCTGACACCGGAGACTTCCTTCGTGCGGGGTGCGGGGATGAACCCCGATAACATCTCCGATGATACCTGACGCCGTGCAGCCCATGTACTGCGAGGTCCCACTCGTGTAACATCATCTCTTGAGATGCGGCGCGCTCTCGCCATCCTGATCGTCCTGTTCTTTGGGCTGTGGCCGCTTACCGCCACGCTTCAGGCCAGCGACGACGTCAACCTGCCGCCCTGCTGCCGGCGGCACGGCGCGCACCACTGCGCCATGGCGGCCATCGTGGCTCGCCGGCAGCAGGGCTCCGCGCCGGTCTTCTCCGCTCCCTCCACCTGTCCTTACTATCCCGGCGCAGCCGTTCTGGTAGCACCCGTTTCCGCGCTGGTTGCCTCAGCCACGCCGCTGCCGCCGCTCCTGGTCCGGAGTTTTCAGCCGACAGCTTTTCACACCCGCGTTCCCTCGCGTCCCGGACGCACCCATGCCGGCCGCGGTCCTCCGCTCGCTCTCTGACCTGGACACGCAGCCAGAGACTACGCGCTCACGCGCCAATCCAGCCGTCTGCGTCCGCTGGCGCGGAATGCAGCGATTTGCCGCGCCGTAAAAGAAAAGCGGCGCGCCCTGCGTTGTCTTCGGCTGCATCTGCACACACTCGCAGGCTTCGCGTCCGCGGCGAAACAACGCGGCGGCTGCCTGCGTTCATCCGTGTCATTTTCCTCCGAGGTCCCATCATGTTCAGGCGTCTTTATCTTTCTCTTGCAGTCTTCTTCTCTATCGCTTCCCTGCCCGCGTTCGCCACCGTTTTTGCCACCGTGCACGGCATTGTGCACGACCAGCAGCACCGGCCCATCGCCGGAGCCGCCGTCACGCTCAAAGCCTCCGACTCCGGCTTCGTGCTCCGCGCCATCACTGACTCTGAAGGCGCATTCGAGTTCGAGCAGGCGCCTATCGGCGTTTACTCGCTTACCGTCACCGCCAGCGGCTTTGCCGCCGTCACTGAGCCGCTCACCGTCGCCTCCGGCACCAGTCCTATCCTCCACATCCCGCTCCCGGTCGGCGCCGCCACCGAGTCCGTCGTTGTGCACGGCGCGCCCAGCGCGGCCGACACCGTAACGCCCACCACGCTTATCACCCGCCAGATGATCGACGAAACCCCCGGCGCAGACCGCACCACCGGCATGGAGATGATCACCAACTACGTGCCCGGCGCCTACATGACCCACGACATGCTGCACATGCGCGGCGGCCACCAGACAAGCTGGCTCATCGACGGCGTGCAGATTCCCAACACCAAGATCGCCTCCAACGTAGGTCCGCAGATCGATCCCAAGGACATCGACTCGCTCGAGACCCAGCGCGGCAGCTACGCGGCCGACGTGGGCGACCGCACCTACGGCGTCTTCAACGTGCTGCCGCGCAATGGATTCGAGTACAGCCGCCAGGGCGAGATGATGTTCTACGCCGGAGACCTTTACACCGGCGAGTTGCAATACTCGCTCGGCGACCACACCGAAAAAACCGCGTGGTACACGAGCTTCAACGGCTCGCGCTCGAATTATGGCCTGGCCACGCCAGTTACCAACATCTATCACGACACTACCAACTCACAGAGCGCCTTCGTCTCCGTCATTAGCAACCCGACGGCGCATGACCAGCTTCGTCTTGACGCGCAGTATCGCCAGGACTACTTCCAGGTTCCCTACGATCCCAATCCGAACGACTACGAATGCACGTCGGATTATTATTGCTCTTACGGCCTGCGCGATGGCCAGACCGAGCGCGATCAGCTCACCATCGTCAACTGGGTCCACACCTTTTCGCCCACGGCGCTGGTCTCGGTTGCTCCCTTCTACCACTTCAACGAATCCAACTACGACTCCAAGCCCGACGACCTGCCCGTAGCCACTACATGGCATCAGAACTCCAACTACGCCGGCGCGCAAGTGGACGCGCGCTTCGACAAGGGCTGGAACAGCTTTTCCGGCGGTCTCTACTCCTTTTATCAGGGTGAGAACGACCTCTTTGGCGTCCAGATCAACGACGGCAGCGCGCCTTCGGAGCCCAACACGTCTTCCAACGCCAGCGCGGGCCTCGTCGAGTTCTATGTCGCCGATCACCTGCGCCTTGGCCAATACTTCACGCTGATCGGCGGCGAGCGTTTTTCTATCTACCGCGCCGGCCTCGATGAAACGGCCGTCTATCCGCGCATCGGCGCGACGGCGCGCATCCCACGGCTCAACTGGGTGCTGCGCGGTTTCTACGGCCATTTCTTCCAGCCCGCGCCGATCCTGACGGTTTCAAGTTCGGTGCTGGACTACGCAAGCAGCCTGGGTAGCGGCGAGAATACATTCACTCCGCTCCCTTCGGAACGCGACGAAGAGCATCAGTTCGGCATCGCCATTCCCTACAAAGGCTGGCTGCTCGATATCGACACCTTCAAGAATCGCGTGAACAACTTCCTCGATCACTCCAACCAGGGTGAATCGAATATATATTTTCCCATCGCCGTCGACGGCGCGCTGGTCCGCGCATGGGAGATGACTTTGCGCTCGCCCGCGCTGTGGCGCCTGGGCGAGTTTCACGTGACCTATTCCAATCAAATTGCCGAGCAGCGCGGCAACATTATCGGCGGATTCACCTGCGCCATCGCCACCGATCCGGCCTGCGACCTTGGACCCGATTACACGCCTGTCGACCACGACCAGCGCGACACGCTGAATACCGGCTTCACGGCCAACCTGCCTGCGCGCATCTGGTTTGCCAGCAACGTCTACTACGGCTCAGGATTCGTCAACGGCCTCGCCGGCTCAGGCGATGGACCCTACCAGGGCAACTACCTGCCCGCGCACACCACCTTCGACGTCTCCGCCGGCGGCCCGCTGGGCGAGCGATGGAAGCTCGCGCTCAACGTCATCAACGTGACGAATCATCGCGTGCTGCTTGACAATTCAATCACCATCGGCGGCTTCCACTTCAACGATCCGCGCATGATCTCCGCCGAGCTGCGCTATCGCTTCCACTTCTAGAGCATTTCGGAATACACGTAGACTTTTTGAGAGCCGTAAAGGGTGGCTTTTTCTTGAGGAAAAAGCCACTTGAGTGTGTGCTTTCGGTCTACAGCAATTCCGAAAATGCTATAAAGTCGACTGCCATGCCCCGTGCCCCACCCTTGCGTCCGCCGCGGCGGATTTCTGTCGCAAGGGTAGGAAACCAGGAACCTTCATCGACGTTGTGAGAAGCAACCACTTCAGGCTTCTACCACGAACAGCCCCGGCAGCGCCTCGCCGGCCTTGCCTTCCACCACATGCGTAAATGCAGCAGCATTGAGCGGCGCCTCCGGACCCACATACACGGTCCGCGCGCCGTTCTGCCGCGCCCAGTGCACAAAATTTGCCGCCGGATACACCGACCCGGAAGTGCCCACCACCACCATCAGCGTGGCGCGCAGAATCTCGCGCTCGATACGCTCCATGCCCAGCGGAATCTCGTCGAAGAAAACGATGTGTGGCCGCAGCAGACCGCCGCACGCGCACCGGCCTACGTCGCTGAGGCTCGCGTACACCGCGTGGTCTTCCACCGGCGGCGCGCCGCAATCGTTCTCACACCGCGACTTGGCCAGCTCGCCGTGCATATGCAGCAGATTCACCGAGCCGGCCCGCTCATGCAGGTCATCCACGTTCTGCGTGCACAGAAAAAACCGCTCCGGCAGACGCGATTCGAGCTCTGCAAGCGCCAGGTGTCCCGGATTCGGCTTCGCCTGCTGCGCCGCCGCGCGCCGCGCCGAGTAAAACGCCCATACGCCCGCCGGATTGCGCTGCCAGGCCTCCGGCGTGCACACATCCTCGATACGATAGCCCGCCCACAGCCCGTCTGAGTCGCGAAAGGTGGGCAGTCCGCTCTCCGCGCTGATCCCCGCACCCGTCAGCACAAAAACTCGATCAGTCGCTGCAATAGAGATACTATCCATCGACACACTCAGCAAACACTACACCCACTGATCACTATGACAACTGACCATTGAAGGACTATTCCCTATTCCCTGTTTCCTATTCCCTGCCTTCACGGCTCAAGCAGAATCTTTCCCGTCGTCTTCCGCCCTTCCAGGTCTATCTGCGCCTGAGCCGCCTGCGCCAGAGGATAGATGTGCTCCGTGCGCAACTTGAGCTCACCCTTCGCAGCCCAGCTCAGCACATCGCCCGCGCGCCACTCCAGCTCACCCCGCGTGGCAATGTAGTGCCACAGCGTGGGCCGCGTCACAAACAGCGATCCCTTGCCGCTGAGCTGAATCAAGTCGAAAGGCGGCACCGGACCGCTCGACGCGCCAAACAGCGCCAGCAGACCGCGCGGACGCAGGCAGTTCAGGCTCTTCTCAAAGGTCGTCCTGCCTACCGAGTCATATACCACGTCTACGCCCTTGCCGGCTGTGAGCCGCTTCACTTCGGCTTCAAAATCCTGTTTCGTGTAAAGGATCACGTCGTGCGCGCCGGCCTCGCGCGCAAGCTCCGCCTTGGCCGGCGTAGAAACCGTGGCGATCACGCGCGCGCCCAGCCGCGCCGCCATCTGGGTCAGCAGCAGACCCACGCCTCCTGCGCCTGCGTGCACCAGCGCCGCGTCGCCGGCTTTGAGCGGAAACGTCGAGTAGGCCAGATAGTGTGCCGTCATGCCCTGCAGCAGCGCCGCAGCAGCCTTCTCCGGCGCCAGGCCCTCCGGCGTCTTTACCAGTTGTGCCGCCGGAACCAGCGCGTACTCGGCATAACTGCCCAGCACGCTCGTAGACGCCACCGCATCGCCCGCGGCAAATCCCGTCACGCCCGGTCCAAGCTCTTCCACCGTACCTGCAGCCTCGCTGCCCGGCGTCAGTGGCAGCGCCGCCTTGTAAATGCCTTTGCGGAAGTAGATCTCGATGAAGTTCACACCAACGGCCTCGATGCGAATCAGCACCTGGCCGGGCCCCGGCTGCGGAATTGGCAGCTCGACAAGCTCCAGCACCTCTGGCCCGCCTATCTCGCGAATCTGGATAGCTTTCATAACAGGGTTAAGAATGAACCCTGAGGGTGGGAGGAGGCAAGAGAAGCAGGGACTAGGGAATAGCGAATAAGGATCAGGGAGCAGTGCGGCGCTCTATGCAGCGGCGATCTTGCACAGGCCTTCGATCTATGCATCCTCAATTTTTGCAGAAAAGAAAAAAACAGAGCCAGAAGGGTCTTTCTATTCCCTATTCCCTGCCTTTAGAAGCTCCCGTCCTGCCGCTCGGAAAGTATGTTCTGCTCGTCGGGTGAGGCCAGCCGCACCAGGCGGTCCACGGCGTAGGAGGCCGGATGCTGGCCGGTGTAGTAATGCCGCACCTGCAGCTCGCCCAGCAGCCCGATGGCCAGCATCTGAATGCCGGAGACGATGAGTACCGAGCCGACCACGAACATGGGCTCGTGGTTGCCCATCACGTTCATGGCCGGATGCAGAATCTTCATGCCCAGCAGAATCATCGCCATCACGCTGCCGCCAAGAATACCCAGCGCGCCAAAGCCGCCAAAGAAGTGCAGCGGACGGCTCATGTACTTGAGCAGGAAGCGGATCGTCAGCAGATCGAAGAACACGCGGAAGGTACGCCCGATGCCATAGTGGCTCTTGCCGCGCTCGCGATTCACATTGCGAATGGGAATCTCGCAGATCGAGGCACCATACCAGCTTGCCAGCGCGGGAATAAAGCGGTGCATCTCGCCGTAGAGCGGGATGTTGTGGATCACCTCGCGGCGGTATGCCTTGAACGTGGTGCCGAAGTCATGAATGTCCACGCCCGAGAGCCTGGCCATCAGCCAGTTTGCGCAGCGCGAAGGAATGCGCCGCATCACAAAGTTGTCGATACGCTCCCTCCGCCAGCCCGAGACCACGTCGTAGCCCTCGTCGAGCTTCTCAAGGAAGCTGGGAATCTCGTTCGGATCGTGCTGCAGGTCGCCGTCCATCGCCAGGATGAATTCGCCCGAAGCGTGATCGAAACCGGCAGCCAGTGCAGAAGTCTGCCCGAAGTTGCGGCGCAGCTTCACTACCAGCACGCGGCTGTCCACCGCGGCAATCTCTTCCAGCAGCTTGTAGGTACGGTCGCTCGACCCG
Source organism: Acidobacteriaceae bacterium (assembly GCA_030038195.1). Taxonomy (GTDB): domain Bacteria; phylum Acidobacteriota; class Terriglobia; order Terriglobales; family Acidobacteriaceae; genus Telmatobacter. The sequence goes on along the minus strand of JASHPJ010000107.1, from coordinate 9,480 downwards.
TCGTCTACAAGCACAAGCTCGAAGCTTTCGCCCACCTGCTCCATCACCTGCTTCAGGCGGGCGTAGAGAACCGTCACGTTCTCTTCTTCGTTATGAAATGGCACAACAATCGAATACTTAGCCATGGATGGTTAGACGCTAGATAGATGAGATGAGTCTATCCGACGTTTCGAAAAAATCCCATAAAGATTCAACACGGAACCCAGAAAAATATCGATTTCGGCCATCTACCGGTCCAGCTCATCGAGCATTGCCTGCATCTCGCTGAGCGCATGGCTGTTACCGCTGCGCGCCGCGCAGCCGATGCCGGCCTTCAGCCGGTCGATCGCCTCCGTCGTCTGTCCCGCGCTGGCCAGCGTCTGGGCTGACATGAAGTAGCCCGCCGTGTAATCCGGGTCGTTCGCAAGCAGTGCGTCAAACTCCGCCAGCGCTCCGGCCGTGTCTCCACGGGCGGCCAATTCCACGGCGATTCCATAGCGGGCAAAGCTGTTCTTCGGATCCAGCGCGAGAATCTCTTTCAGTCCTGCGATCTTGTCCATCTGGCTCGTATCCGGCCCGCGCGGCGCCGTGGGCCATCCTGAAGGGAATTTGCGGTTTTGGCGAGGATTGCCGAAACTGAAACAGGACGCCTGAACCCGTCCGGCTGGCCGGTTCGCCTTCGGCCAGTTTTATTGTACCTGGGATGGCCGGCTCGCGCCGGTCCGCGCAGCCCATCCCGGATTTCGCACCAGCCAGGAACGGAGCAGCCGCAACATGAGCCCACAGCCAAACGTCCCGTCATCACGCAAAGTAGCCGAATCCATGTCAGAGATGACCGAGATCGTCCTGCCCAACGACACCAACACGCTCCACAACCTGCTCGGCGGACGGCTCATGCACTTCATCGACCTCACCGGCGCCATGGCCGCCTATCGCCATGCGCGCACTCACGTTGTCACCGCCGCCATGGACCACATTGACTTCATCCGCCCAGTGCGGCTAGGCGACCTGGTCACGCTCAAGTCCTCGGTCAACCGCGCCTTCACCAGTTCCATGGAAGTGGGCGTGAAGGCCTGGGCCGAGGATACGCGCAGCGGCGAAAAAGTGCACGTGGCCAGCGCCTATCTCGTCTTCGTGGCCATTGACGAAGAAGGCCACCCCGTCAAGGTGCCGAAGATCGAGCCGCAGACTCCAGACGAGTTGCGCCGCTATGCGGGCGCGCTGCGCCGCCGCGAGCATCGCGAAGCAGAAAACGCCCGCCGCAGAGAAGCCAAGCAGGCCACTGCCGCGCTCCAAGAAGCCGCCGAATCGTAAACGCTCCAGCGCTGAGGCCCGCGCCGCCATTTGAAACGCTCCAAGCTGCGCTCCTGTAAAATTTAAGTTGAAAAGAGGAGTTCTTATGGCGCATTCCCATGCCATGCCGGCGCCTGTCGCGCTGCCTGGAGTTGCAAAGATCATCGCAGTCGGTTCGGGCAAGGGCGGCGTGGGCAAAACCACCGTCGCCGTCAACCTGGCCATCGCGCTCTCCAAGCTCGGCCAGCGCGTGGGCCTCATCGACGCCGACATCTACGGCCCCAACGTGCCGCTCATGATGGGCTCATCGAAGCAGCCTTCTGTCGGCCCCGGCAACGTGATTGAGCCGAATCTTACCCACGGCATCAAGACCATCTCCATCGGCTACATCTCGCCCGGCGACAAGCCGCTGGTCATGCGTGGTCCCATGCTCCACCAGATCATCCGCCAGTTCCTGCAACAAGTGAACTGGGGCGAACTCGACTACCTGGTCGTTGATCTGCCGCCCGGCACCGGCGACGTGGTCATCTCGCTGGTGCAGACCGTGCCGCTCACCGGCGCAATCGTCGTCTCCACGCCCAGCGACGTAAGCCTTGAAGACGCGCGCAAGGCGCTGGCCATGTTTGCGCAGGTTAACGTCGAGATCCTGGGCATCGTCGAGAACATGAGCCACTTCACCTGCCCGCACTGCCACCACGAGATCGACATCTTCTCCCGCGGCGGCGCGGAGCGCACCGCGCAGCAGTTCAACGTTCCCTTCCTGGGATCGATCGAGCTCATCCCGGCTATCCGCGAAGGCGGCGACCGCGGCCTGCCCGTCACGCTCGCCGGGCCGAAAAGCCCACAGGCTGCCGCATTCTTCAACGCCGCGCAAAAGCTGATGGAGCGCGCCGAAGCCGCAGCGGCCAAGGCGAAGGACGTGATCGAGATCAGCTAAGGTGTCCTCCATCCGTGAAAAAGCGGGCTATGAAAAAAGCGGGGCCTGCGCCCCGCTTTTTTGTTAGCTTTCGTTGTCTCGATTAACGCCAGTGGCCCTCAACCATCACCCAGCCGCCGTGGCGATGCACCCAGCGATGCGGAACCCATACCGCGCCGGGGCGCGGCGGATGCGCCCAGTGGCCGCCCGTCCATACATAGCGCTGACCATCCCAGCGTTGATAGCCCGAGATCCACACCCATCCCGGATGCGGAGGCGGACCATAATGTTCCACCACCGGCGGCGGCGGTCCAATGCGCACCACAACCTGCGCGCTTGCGACTGCCGGGGCCAGAGAAGCTGCAAGCAGAAGAGTAAGAGCAAGTTTTTTCACAGAAAACTTTTCCTCCATGTTGTGTATCGTTCCGGGATCGTGCATCCGCCCCGGATAACTGATCGTATGAACGTATCCTCGCACAGATAGTTGCTCGCAGAGGTGAAAAATCCTGTGCATCCGCAGCCGTTCAGCGGCGCAGAACCATGGGAAAAGGAAGAGACAGGAATTTCTTTCCGTCAGGCCGTAGTTTTTTCACTTATCGTTTCACTCATCCTGGGCGCAAACAGGTTGCCCAGCCGCTGAATCTGCGCACCCACGCCGCTCAGCTTCTCTTCGATCCGTTCGTAGCCGCGGTCCATGTGATACACGCGATCCAGAATCGACTCGCCGTCAGCCACCAGCGCGGCCAGCACCAGCGAAGCCGACGCGCGCAGATCGGAGCACATCACCGCGGCGGCCGAGAGCCGCGCTGGCCCGCGCACTGTCGCCGTCTTGCCATCCACCTTGATGTTTGCACCCATGCGCACCAGTTCCTGCACGTGCATGAAGCGATTTTCGAAGATGTTCTCCGTCACCAGGCTCATGCCATCGGCCTGCGTGGCCAGCGCCATGTACTGCGCCTGCATGTCGGTCGGAAATCCCGGATACTCTTCGGTTGAAATGTCGGCCCCGCGCAGCTTCTCCGCGCCGCGCACGCGCACGGCATCGGCTCCCATCCCTTCAACGCGCGCTCCCGCTTCCCGCAGCTTGGCAATCACCGCGCCCAGGTGCTCGGGATTGCATCCGGTCACCACCAGGTCTCCACCCGTGATCGCACCCGCCACCAGAAACGTTCCCGCCTCGATGCGGTCGGGATGAATGTGGTACTGCGCGCCGTGCAGGCCGGTCACGCCGCGCACGCGCATCGTCGATGTGCCCGCGCCCTCGATCTGCGCGCCCATCGCCGTCAGCAGCGCAGCCAGGTCGCCTACCTCCGGCTCGCGCGCGCAGTTCTCCATCACCGTCTCGCCTTCGGCCAGCACCGCGGCCATCAGCAGATCTTCCGTGCCGGTGACCGTAATCTTGTCAAACACAAGATGCGTGCCGCGCAGCCGGTCTGCGCGCGCTTCCAGGTAACCGTGCTCCTGCGTGATCGCCGCGCCCATCTGCTCCAATCCCTTGATATGCAGATCGATGGGCCGTCCGCCGATCGCGCAACCGCCGGGCATGGCCACACGCGCCATGCCGGCGCGCGCCACCAGCGGTCCCAGCACCAGCGAGCTGGCGCGCATAGTCTTCACAATCTCGTACTTCGCCACTGGATCGGAGAGCGCGCGGCAGCAGATCGTGGTGCGATCCTGCGCCTCGCCTTCGCGCAGCTCCACCTCCGCGCCCATCGACTGCAGCAGCCTGCGCTCCGTCTCGATGTCGCGCACCTGCGGCATGTTTTCGAGCGTTACCGGATCTTCCGTGAGAATCGCCGCCGCCATGCAAGGGAGCGCCGAGTTCTTCGCGCCCGATACGCGAATCGCGCCCACCAGCGGATTGCCGCCACGAATTACGAACTTGTCCATAGGAAGAGAGAGGCTACCTGGGGCAGCCTCAATCTACAAGTGTAAATGCGGGGACGAAGAAGCAGAGTCGTGGAGAATGAGGCCGCGGCCAAGGCGCAACCTCAAGTCACGCTTAATGACTCGCCATCGGCTACGGAGCCGACTGGGCCACGGGCTGCTGCGCCGGTTGCTCAGCAGGCGCCAGGTTCAGCGGCTCGGTGAGCGAGAAGAGCAGCACCGTACCCGGCTCCAGCGTCGCCTGTGGATGATCGACGAGCAGATGCACGGTGATGGCGCCCGCGCCAATCAGCGTGCCGGCCAGCGCGCCCACCGGCCCGGCGACAATCGCTCCGGTCACCGCGCCCGCGCCCACCGCGCCGCCGTACTCGATGCCATCTTTCTTCAAGCGCGAGTCAGGAGTGATCACGCCTTCGGCGCCCACCCGCGTTCTTGAGCCCGGCGCATCCATGGTCTGCGCATAGAGCCGATGCCGCGAGCCGTCCGGCAGCACCACCGTCTCCGGCCGCAGCAGCATGGAACCATGCCCGCCCGCGCGGCCGCTTGAAACCTGCACAACCGTGCCATCGATCTCCGAGCCAACCGGAATCAGAATCTGGCTGCCCTGATAGACATCGGAAGCCACGCGCGCGCGGAAGGGATCGCCGTTCTGACTCATCGCGGTCGAGAGCCGGTCGAGCAAGCGCGCACGAATCTCCGCGCCCTGTCCCAGCTCGCCGGGCGGCAGCGCGGCCGGATGCACAATGTCGTCATCGGGATCGCTGGCAGCATCGCGCTGGTTCAACTGCGGCTGCCCATAAGCCTGTGAAGGCTGCGAGGAATCAGGAGCCACCTGCACAATGCCGTCGTCGGTGCCGGTCACGTCATTCGAATCCTGCGGCGGCGCTGGCTGCGGCTCAGTCTGCATGGGCGCGGCAGCCTGTGGCTGGGATTGCCCAGGCGCAGGCGCAACGTATTGCGCGGCGGGGGGCTTGGCCGGCGGCGGAGGCGTGGGCTGCGGCGGCACGCTGTCGGTAATCGTAGTGTCTGGGGGAGGGTTCGAAGTCCCTTCGTACGGATTCTGCTGTGAACTCTGCGCCGCCAGCGTGGCTGCAGCGGCAACGAACAAGGCGCTCACGAGAATTTTCTGATTCATCCTGGACTCCTACGGAGAAAAACCGTTCCGCGGGCGAAAATCTCCTGTCCCCTATTTAAGACCCCGCGGAGGAGGAAAAGTTGCCTGCCGCGCCACGGCGCAGCACTCTCCAGCGGCAACCTGCTTGATTTAAGGCTAGCGCCACCGGCAGCAAGCCGTGCACCGCTGCGTTGCCCAGGTACCTCGCATGGCACGAATCTGAAAAGTTACCTCTTGCCTTTGCGCTCGAATGGCTTACGCCGCATGTGATGCGGACCACAGCAGCCGTTGAAGCCCAATTTGCTAGAATCCAAGCGGAATACAACCTTTTTACGATTCATCCAACCTTGAAGGAGATCCACGAGTTGCCAGAGCTTCTGAACATGATTCGAAGCGCCGCCGGAGAGGCTCTGGCCGTAGATCGCCGCCCCCAACTGAACGACAGGCTGCTGCACCGCATTGCGAGGACCGATATGACTGAGATTGTTGCCATTCGTGCCCGCGAGGTTCTTGACTCGCGCGGCAACCCCACCGTGGAAGCGGACGTGATCCTGGAAAGCGGCGCGATGGGCCGCGCCATTGTGCCCTCGGGCGCATCCACGGGCGAGCATGAGGCCGTGGAGCTGCGCGACGGCGACCGGAGCCACTACCTCGGCAAGGGCGTTCTGCAGGCCGTAGCCAACGTGGAGACGGTGATTGCCCCCGAGCTGGAAGGCATGGACGCCGCCAATCAGCGGCTGATCGACCGGACCATGATCGATCTGGACGGCTCGCCGAACAAGGGCAAGCTGGGCGCCAACGCCATCCTCGCCGTGTCCATGGCCAGCGCGCGCGCCGTGGCGCAGACGCTGGAGATTCCGCTCTACCGTTATCTGGGCGGCGTCAACGCAAGCATTCTGCCCACGCCCATGCTCAACGTGCTCAACGGCGGCGCGCACGCCGACTCTAACGTCGACTTCCAGGAGTTCATGATCATGCCCGTCGGCGCCGAGCGCTTCAGCGAGGCGCTGCGCTGGTCCGCCGAGACTTTCCACACGCTCAAGAGCGTGCTCAAGAAGAAGGGCTACAACACAGCCGTCGGCGACGAGGGCGGATTTGCGCCTTCGCTCAAGTCGAACACAGAGGCCGTCGAGCTGATTCTCGAAGCCATCGAGGCCGCCGGCTACAAGCCCGGCGAGCAGATCGCCATCGCGCTCGATCCGGCGTCGAGCGAGTTCTACGACAAGGAAAAGAACAAGTACGTCTTCAAAAAGAGCGACAAGCGCGAGCTGACCAGCGCGGAGTTGACGGCCTTCTACGAGGACTGGATTCGCCAGTATCCGATCGTCTCGCTCGAAGACGGCCTGGCCGAGGACGACTGGGAGGGATGGCGCATCTTGACCGACAAGCTGGGCCAGAAGGTTCAGCTCGTGGGTGATGACATCTTCGTGACCAATGTCAAGCGTCTGCAGCGCGGCATCGAAGAAGGCGTGGCCAACTCGATCCTGATCAAGGTAAACCAGATCGGCACGCTCACCGAGACGCTCGAAGCCATTGACCTCGCCCGCCGCTACGGCTACACCGCCATCATGTCGCACCGCTCGGGCGAGACTGAGGATACGTTCATCGCCGATCTCGCCGTAGCCACCGGCGTTGGCCAGATCAAGACCGGATCGGTGAGCCGCACCGACCGCATCGCCAAGTACAACCAGCTCCTCCGCATCGAAGAAGAGCTGGGCTCCGGCGCCATGTATCTCGGCCTGGAGAGCATCAACTACAACGGGTAATTCAATCTGCGCTACCTATACATTGTCATCCTGAGCGGAGTCCGCCGCGGCGGACTCCGCTCAGGATGACAGCGCTCGTGGTTTGGCCGTAACGTTGTTCGGGATCATAGAGATGTGTTGGAACGCACAGATTCTTTCTAACTTCGGCAGGTTATCCTAAGAGAAGCGTCCTATTCATACCGAGGTGCTTCTTTCGTGTCCAGTTCCAAACGCCCGCTCGTCCTCACCATCCTTGACGGATGGGGTTATCGTGCTGAAGTCGCCAACAACGCTATCGCGCTCGCCCGCAAGCCTACCTACGACAAACTGCTGCACGAGTTTCCCAACACGCTGATCCGCGCCTCCGAGCACTTCGTCGGACTGCCCGATGGCCAGATGGGCAACAGCGAAGTGGGCCACCTGAACATCGGCGCAGGCCGCATCGTGCAGATGGATATCACGCGCATCGACGCGCAGATCGCCTCCGGCGAGTTCAGCAAGAATCCTGCAATTGCGAAAGCCATGCCGCGCGCGCGCGAAGGCGGACGCCAGCTTCATCTCTTCGGACTCGTCTCCGACGGCGGCGTGCACTCGCACCAGGAGCATCTCTACGCGCTGCTGCGCGCCGCGCGCGAGTACGGCGTGGAGCGCGTCTTCATCCACGCCTTCATGGACGGCCGCGATACCCTGCCCACCTCCGGCGCGGGCTACATCGCGCAGTTCGAGCAGAAGATGCGCGAGTATGGTGTCGGCAAGCTGGCCAGCGTGAGCGGACGCTACTACGCCATGGATCGCGACCGCCGCTGGGAGCGCGAGCGCAAGGCCTTCGAAGCCATGGTCAACGGCAAGGCCGAGGGCGGTGCCTACGCCAACGCCGTCGCGCGCATCAAGGAGAGCTACAACAGTGGCACCACCGACGAGTTCCTCGTTCCCTTCGTCGTCACCGACGCTGCAGGCAAACCCACCGGCCAGATTCGCGACGAGGACGTCTGCATCAACTTCAACTTCCGCGCCGACCGCGCCCGCCAGATCACCCGTGTTCTCGCCCGCGAGAGCGGACTCAACGCGCAGGGCGGACGCAACCTCGACTCATGGGAGTCGCTCGACGAAATCATTCCGCGCCGCGAGATTCCGAAGAATCTGCACTACGTCTGCATGACGCAGTATGACAAGCTCTACGAGCTGCCGCTGGTCATCCTGCCCGAGTCGATGGACAACATCCTCGCCAACGTCCTTTCGGCGCACCACCTGCGCAACCTGCGCGTGGCGGAGACGGAGAAGTTCGCGCATGTCACTTACTTCTTCAACGGCGGCATCGAGCAGCCTTTCCCCGGCGAAGAGCGCACGCTGATTCCTTCGCTCAAGGTAGCCACCTACGACCTGGCTCCCGAGATGCGCGCCGAGGGCATCGGCGAGACCATCGTGAAAGCCGTCAACGATGCGGCCTTCGATCTCATCGTCGCCAACTTCGCCAATGCGGACATGGTGGGCCACTCCGGCAAGCTCGAGCCCACCATCAAGGCCTGCGAGGCCGTGGACGCGCAGCTTGGCCGCATCTACAAGGCAGTAAAAGAGCGCAACGGCAACTGGCTCATCACCGCCGACCACGGCAACGCCGAGCTGATGGTGGACCCCGCAACCGGCGGCCCGCACACTGCGCACACCACCAACCCCGTGCCGTTCCTCTACGTCGGCGAAGAGGCCAGCCGCTATCGCCTGCGCACCGACGGCTCGCTGCGCGACATCTCGCCTACGCTGCTCGACCTGCTCGACCTCGGTTTACCGAAGGAGATGACCGGCGGCGACCTGCGCGTGCCGATTGCGAAGTAATGGAATAACGCTGCAATAAAAAAGGCGAAGCACCGGTGCTTCGCCTTTTTCATTGATTGCCTTCTGCTCACGCAAGCACTTTCAATCCGTGCTTTTGCACCACATCGAGCAGCTTGAGGGCCATGCCGCTCGGTTTTTTCGCACCAGTCTCCCACTTCTGGACAGTAGACTCGCTGGTATTCAGATAGTGCGCAAAAACCGGCTGGCTTACCCGCTGGCTTTCGCGAATCCGCTTGATCTGGCGCGGTGAAATAAGCGCAGGAGAGACAAGGCACGCTTCGTCGAAACTGCGCATCGTGGCCTTATCGATGGCGCCGACGCGGTACATTGCCGATGCAGACGAGTGAATCGCTTCAAATGCATCACTTTTGAATTTGCGTTTAGCTGTCATGACAAATCTCCAACCATTCACCTTCCAGAATTAGCGGCTCTAGTCGTTGTTCACTCAGCGTCTCGTAAACTGCTGCCAGTCTTCTGAACTTGAGCAGCTCACCGGTGGTAATGTTCTCTCGATTTTTCTTAGAGCGTGTTTCAAAAACATTTTCGTAGCGTGATCCAGAGGCAAGCGAGATGGAAGAAGGCGCGGTAAACGGTAAGGAGGTGTTCGTGACGGACCAGTACGCGACGGAACTGGCCGAGCCATGCATTGGTTCGTTCGATCTTCCAGCGTCTTTTGTACCGTCGCAATTTCCGTCCATCTTGGTATTTCCTGTCCT